>JAKVCH010000172.1 GCA_022447485.1 Polyangiaceae bacterium
CAAATGGGGAGCTTTTGAAAGCAGTGCGGATCGATGGTCGTGAATTGAGTTCATTTCATACCACCTTACCTGCGATTGAAGACCCAGCTTTGATGCCCTTACTCAATGAGAGCGGTGTGAGGGTGGAGGCGGTCAATCAGGAGCCTTCGTTCCTCGTTTACACTCTGATTAATGGGCTATTGCCCTTTCTCCTTATTTTTGGGCTCTTTATCTTCATGTCTCGGCGTGCGGGCAAAATGATGGGTGGTCCATTTTCGGGAATCCTCAAGGGCAAGGTGAAAAAATTCGATGAAGAGAACGAGGTCAATGTTCTTTTCGAAGATGTTGCTGGTCAAAAGGCCGCTAAACGAGACCTTGAGGAAATCGTTTCCTACCTGAAGGCGCCCGAGCGAGTGATTGATCTGGGCGGTAAGGTGCCGCGCGGCGTTCTCCTCATGGGCCCCCCTGGCACAGGGAAGACACTTCTCGCTCGCGCAGTTGCAGGCGAAGCGAAAGTGCCCTTCTTCTCTATCAACGGTTCCGAGTTTATCGAAATGTTTGTTGGGGTTGGAGCTTCGCGAGTACGAGAGCTGTTTGCCGAGGCTCAGAAAGTCTCGCCCGCGATTGTTTTTATCGATGAGATTGACGCGGTAGGGCGCTCGCGCGGCGCCGGTTTAGGAGGGGGACACGATGAGCGTGAACAGACGTTAAATCAGCTCTTGAGCGAAATGGACGGCTTTTCGCGTAATGACGCGACGATTGTGATCGCGGCGACAAATCGCCCCGATGTTTTAGATTCTGCGCTGCTGCGCCCAGGGCGCTTCGATCGTCAGGTAGTGGTTGAGCGCCCAGAGCGCGAAGCGCGAGAGGCGATTTTGAAGGTTCACACGCGAACCAAACCCTTGGCCTCAGATGTCGACCTGGCACAATTAGCCGGTGATACGCCCGGTTTTTCTGGGGCAGACCTGTCGAACCTTGCCAATGAAGCGGCATTGCAGGCGAGTCGAGGGACTGGAGATACAATCACGGCAGCCGACTTTCGCGCCGCTTACGATAAAATCGTGCTTGGTGAGAAACGTGAGGCGAAGCTCGACCCTGTGGAGAAGGAGCGAGTGGCTGTTCACGAAGCAGGCCACGCAATTGTCGCACACTTTTCGAAATTTGCTGAACCTCTCACCCGGGTCACCATCATTCCCCGCGGACGAGCCCTGGGGGTGACTCAACAGACGCCTCAGGCAGATCGGCACATCATGCTGCGCCCAGAGCTTGAGGCTCGGTTAGCCGTGATGATGGGTGGCTATGCGGCTGAGGGGACTTTTCTTGGCGAGACGAGTTCCGGGGCAGAGAACGACCTGAAACAGGCAAGCTCCCTCGCTTTCAAAATGGTGGCTCATTACGGAATGAGTCAGGAGCTTGGCCCCGTTTACTTTGAGCATGGCACGGAGCATCCATTCTTAGGGCAAAAGGTGGGTTCAGACAGCGGCACGTCTGATCAGACCGTACATCTCTTGGAGCAAGAAGTTCGGCGTCTGGTGCAAGAAGCAGCGGACGCTAGTCGTCGGCTGCTGCAAGAATACCGTCATCAACTGGAGAGCTTGCGGGATGCATTGCTCGAGAAGGAGACTCTTGAACGCGATGAATTAGTGCTGCTCCTGGGACAGGGTGCTCAGCAGGGGCTGAAAAAAGACGCGACCGAAGCGACCCCAGCAACCGAGCGCCGCCCACCAACAGAAGACTGAACGTCGAAAGAAGACGTAAAAAATATTCACGATCAGGCAATTTCCACTCCTGGGAGCGCTTGTTGTGGAGAGCCTAGGACGACTATGCTTCGCCCATGAACGCGGCATGGGTTTGCTTAGGGGGCCTTCTTACATTCGCCCTCGGGTATCGGTTTTATGGCCGTCTTTTAGCTCGAGTTCTTTTTGCTCTTCGGGAGGACGAGCCTGTCCCTGCTCATGAGCGTGCCGACGGTATTGATTTTGTTGCTACAAAAAAGCCAGTACTTTTTGGGCATCATTACGCTTCTATCGCTGGGGCGGCTCCGATTATCGGCCCGGCGATCGCGGTGGTTTGGGGCTGGGTCCCAGCCGTTCTATGGATCTTGATCGGTAGCGTGACGATGGGAGCGGTGCATGACTTCTCTGTCCTAGTACTCTCAATTCGTCATCGAGGAGAGTCAGTTGGTCAGATCAGCAAAAGCGTTATCAGCGAGCGGGCACGTCCCTTGTTTCTGCTGCTTATCTTTGTGCTTGTGATGGTCGTGATTGCCGTCTTTGCCAAAGCAATTGCATCTCTATTTATTCAATACCCTGGCTCAGTTCTGCCAGTGAATTTTCAAATTGTTGTCGCGATTGGGATAGGGTTCTTCTGTTACAAAAAAGGCGTCAGACTATTATGGCCATCGCTTTTGGCTTTGGTTGCTCTCTATTATTTAATCTTCTTAGGAGAAGACTTTCCTTTGAGCCTATCGCCTCTCGTTGCCCCTGAGGCGCAGAGTCTTACCTGGATAGTTCTCCTACTGATCTATTCTTTTGTCGCAAGCGTGATTCCCGTGTGGGTATTGCTTCAGCCTCGGGACTACATTAACTCCCATCAGCTATTTGTGGGTCTTTTTGCGATGATTGTTGGGGTTTTTATCGCGCAGCCTCAAATTGTCGCGCCCGCGTTTTCAACACCGCCTGATGATGCGCCCAGCATTTTACCCTTTCTCTTTGTGACGATAGCTTGCGGCGCTATCAGCGGTTTTCACGGCTTGGTCTCCTCTGGCACGACCAGTAAGCAGCTGGACCGGGCAACAGATGCCCCCTTGATTGGCTATGGCTCCATGTTGGGAGAAGGGCTTGTCGCACTATTAGCGACCCTGGCGGTCAGCGCTGGGATCGCGGATTGGGCGGGCCACTATCATAGTTTTGCCGCAGCCTCGAGCGGTGGCATCGGTGTCTTTGTCGAAGGTGCAGCGCATTTTGTAGAAGCGCTAGGGAGACCGACCGGTGTGGGGCAGGTGATGATCGCCGTGATGGTCATTTCTTTTGCTGCCACAAGCCTCGATACCGGAGTGCGTATTCAGCGCTACATTCTTTCTGAATTAGGCGGACTTTACGGCGTTGGTTTCTTGGAGAATCGCTACGTGGCTGGTCTATTTGCTGTTTTACCCCCACTTGCGCTCTGCATTTCGGGAACAGAAGGGGCGCTGTGGCCACTTTTTGGTGCGACTAATCAGATCTTGGCTGGTTTGAGCCTTGTCGTCGTGACGGTGTGGCTCTACAAAACTGGCCGGCCTATTCTTTATACGCTCATTCCGATGGTCTTTGTTCTCTTGGTGGCCGGGGCCTCGATGGCGGGAAATATTGCCCGCTACTTTACCCAAGAAAAGTACCTGTTGGTGGTCGTCGGAGGCATTGTTCTCGGGCTGCAGTTGCTAGTCGTCGCCGAGGGGTGGGCAGCCGTGCGACGCTTTCAGAGGCAACGAAGTTCATCGTGAGCATTCAACCCTCTCATTGGCTGCTGCTTTTTTTGATGATCTGCTCCTGTCATCCTGAGCCGGCGTCGGTGAACGGAGTACAGGAGCAGCCCGTAGAAAACCAGGCATCACAATCGGGGACTTCCTTGGCGAAGTCGAGCCCGAGTCAGCGAGCTTCGCTCGAGGTTGATAAAGCGAAATCGGAATTCTTGGGGCAGAATCATGTTCGACAGAAAACAAAAGGTTCGGCTCTTTCAGCAGTAGAAAAGAGTGCTGCGACCTTAACGCTGAAAGCCCGTCATCCGTCAGGAGTGCCCTATCACGAGAAGAAGCTCACAAGAAGGTTAGCTGGGCGTTGGGAAGACGGCACCGTTGTTCGGGTTTTGGAGACCGCCGCTAAAGGTCATTGGCTGAAAGTAGAAGTTGTCGAAAGGCCAAGGCAAAAAGGTTGGATCATCGCCGATTACATTCGCGAGCCACTCGCTGCTCCAAGCGCAGGTTTAGTGAAACAAGCCGTCGACGCGAAGAGTTTTTTACCGGTAGCCGGTCTTTCCCCCCAGCACCCTTTTTCTTCTCCTCAGGCATGTAAAAAGGCTTTGGAAAATTGGTCCCCTCGTCGGAAAGTTACCAGCGATTCTTTGGGGCAGAGCCCTTTGGTGGCTTCTTGGAATATTCGTTGGTTTCCGGATGGGCGACCGGGGAAGTCACCTACTGCGAGTGGGGGTACCGATCCGCGCTGGTTGGCTTGTCTTTTGACTCTTTTCGATACGCCAGTGATTGCCCTGCAAGAGATCAAGAACTCTGCTCGGGCGCGCCAGATCATGGATCAAGTTATCGCCTCTGCGAAAGCTCTTCGGCCTGCCGATTGGCAAATTCGATTCGATGATTGTCCGCGTCCATTGGTGCAGCATGTGGCTCTTCTTTGGGATGCAGATCGGGTGCAAGCTTCTGAGTTTAAAACGATTGCTGAGATCAATCCGAATGGTGCACCCTGTAAGAACTCTCTGCGACCGGGACTCGCCGGCACCTTTCGCTATTCTAAAAATTTCGCTCTGAGGGTGATGTCCGTACACTTGAAGTCTGGCCGTGATGCGCGATCTTATGGGTTGCGTCGCCGTTCATTAGAAGCGGCAAAGTTGTGGCTACTTGACTCGCGTCAGACGAGGGAGGGTGGAGCGAAAAGACCATTCGCGGTGGTAGCGGGCGACTTGAACACAATGGGTTGTTCTCGCTGTTCTCCTCCCGTGTCGGCTCTTCGAGAGAGGCAAGATATCAGTGCGTTTTTCTCCCAGGTTTCAGAAGCTGCGCCCCTGAGCGCTCAGCTTTTACCGCAACCGATTTCGTCGTCGTGCTCCCACTACTATCGAGACGAGGCCACGTTATTGGACGGCTATTTGAGTGAGAAGCCTCCGGGGATTCGCTGGAAGGTGACCGCTGGAGGATTATGTGAGGCACTCGCTTGTCGTCCTTCTGCGGTTTCCCGGTCGGCCGCAATGTTGAGTTTAAGCGATCATTGTCCAGTGTTCTTGGGCACAGAATGAGCCTATTGGCCTGCGAGAGCTTCAGGGCTATGGGTCCTGCCTATGAGTTCACAAAGCGCCTCGGCTGTTCATGATGAATCCTCTGGCCTCGATGTCGCCGAAGATATTGAATGGTCCAGCGCGGGTCGAATCGTGGCAAGTGGCTTTGCCATGGGCAGTGCCGATATTGTACCCGGTGTTTCGGGTGGCACGATGGCTGTGGCAACCGGCATTTACTCAGAGCTTTTAGCCGCGATTGCTTCGATTAATTTAACGACCCTCACTTATTTGAAGCGATTTGACCTTTCGGGCGCCTTGAAGACTGTCCACTGGCGCTTCTTGCTGAGTCTATTCTTTGGGATTGGTTTGGCAGTGGTTCTGATGGTGAAGCTGGTAGAGTTACCCAGGCTATTGGTCACCAATACCTCCGAAGTCTATGCGGTGTTCTTCGGTTTAGTACTCGCTAGCGTGTGGATCCTCGGGAAAAGTATTGCCTGGAATAGTGGTCGATTCTTAGCCCTCGTTGCGGGGGCGGCTCTCGGCTTCGCTGTGGTGAATTTAGTGCCGGTGGACACGCCGAGCAACCCGCTCTTTATGTTCGCCTATGGCATGATTGCAATTAGCGCGATGTTGCTGCCTGGGATTAGCGGCTCGTTTATCCTGCTCATTTTGGGGCAATACGAGGTGATCATTGGAGCGATCGAGGACTTGATTCACCTCCAGCTGGGGGCTTTTGCGATTGTGCTTCCTTTTGGATTAGGCTGCGTTTTCGGCATAACAGGCTTCTCGCGTTTGGTTTCATGGATGCTGAGGAAGTTTCATGATCCGGTTGTCGCCGCCTTGACTGGTTTGCTTTTAGGTAGTCTGTGGCGTATTTGGCCCTACCAGCATACCGTGACTCAAGAGGTTCGAGGCAAGCTCAAGACAGTCGAGGCAACTCCGTACCTCCCCGATTCTTTGGAGATCAATATTCTCCTTCTGACCTTGGCAGGTCTGGGAGGGGTTCTTCTGCTCGAATGGATCGCTGGCCGCCGGAAGCTTGCGTAGGCAGATGAGCAGGTACAGTCAGTTGTTACAGGCTCTTGTTCGCCTGTGATTAGGTCGATGGGCATGAAATACTGGTTACTGAAGAGTGAACCCTCAGAGTACGGTTGGGATGACTTAGTCGCCGAAAAAGAAGGCTGCTGGGATGGGGTCAGGAATTATGCTGCTCGGAACTTTATGCGAGAAATGGAGGCAGGCGACCTTTGTTTTTTTTACCATTCGCAGAAAGAGCGAGCGATTGTTGGTATTGCTCGAGTGACGGCTCCTGCCTTTCCAGATCCGACAGATGAGTCGGGTCGCTTTGTTGCGATAAAGCTTCAGCCCGTCCGTCAACTAGAGCGAGCCATTTCGTTGAGCGTAGTCAAGGCCGACCAGAGACTTCAGCAGATGCCTTTAGTTCGTCAGCCTCGCCTCAGTGTTCAGCCGGTAACAAAGACAGAATTTGCTATTCTTGAAGAGCTGGCTGCTCACGAGCAATAGGCAAGTGATTCGTTCAGTCTCTAGCGCATGATCTCTATTCTAAGGGGCGAAACCTACGAATTGCGGCCTCCGATGTTTCTGTGTTGTCTTTTGATTGATTTTTCGCTCACGAT
>JAKVCH010000173.1 GCA_022447485.1 Polyangiaceae bacterium
TGCAGCGCTATCTACGAGGTGAAGAACTCAGCGTTTACCCAGACCCTTTCAGGAAGAAAGTCTGGCGCTACCTTGCTCAGCATCAAAAAGCAGCATCTGTCGGTGTCTTTCTACTCTTCAGCGCCGTGGTCGCCCTCACCGCAATCGAGGTGATTCGCGAAGCCCAGCGCAAACAAGACGCCGCAGAGCATGCCCAAAAGATAGCCGAGCAAGTCGGACTCGTGACTCAACGCGCACAGCAATTCGATGCGCGAGTGAGGGCGGTAGAGAATGAACTATCTCATCTGGCTGGGGCCGTCGAGCACGTTCTAATTTTATCACCGGAGCAAGAGGCCCCTCTCCTACGCCCGAAAGATCTTGAGAAGCAGTCCAAGAATTCCCCAACAACCGAACACTCGCGCTACGCTGGCCCCATATCTTTTCAGCGGCCAGTGATCATCAGAGCCCCTGAGGCTGACCCTCAGGCTAATCTCGATGAGCAACGCTTACATTTGGTGGAAGATGACTTCAAACATGCTTACAGCTCAACCTCAATTGGAACCTCAAATACAGCCTTCGACTCGACTCCCCTGCAATGGATCTACGTTGCCACCCCTAGCGGAGTGCTCCTAAATTATCCGGCAACGGCTGACTTCCCCAAGGGTTATGATCCTCGCAAGCTCCCCTTTTATCGGCAGACAATCGGCACGATTGGCCCTGTTTGGGGTCAATTGCATCCGCCGAGAAATGGTGCGGGCTTACTCCTGCCGTGTCATCGAGCCGTCTATGACACCAAGAAACGACTCCTCGCTATCCTGGGCATTGATTTCCGTCTTGGTGATGTAGAAAAAGCCCTCACCCTGGACAGTGTGCCTCACTTTCAGCGCGCCTGGTTGCTTGACAAAGAAAACCTGATCATCGCCACGACCAATGCTCCGAACGACGTGTCATCAAAAGCTCAAGTTACAGCTCCAGCACAAGCCCTCAAGCTTCGACCCTTCCCCCACCCAGAATTGATTGAAGAGCGTCGTATCAGCCCTTCCTCCGGCGAAGTTTTGCTCAAGCGTTCCCGGCTGCTCTATGCCTCGATCCCTGCCTTAAAGTGGGTCTACGTGATTCAAACAGGCCTTTAAAGCGCGTCGGTGGATTCAGGCAACGGCACTTCCACTCACTCGGACTTCATCCGCCCTTCCTGCTGGAGCTTTTTCTCAAGATCAGGAACAACGCGTGCAACTCTGCGCTCAACCAATTCCTTGACCAGTTTCCAAAGACTCCCCTCGTCTTGGCACTCTCCTAAGAGCCCCAAGGGTATCTGGAATCCGCCCATATCTGAGCGGCCGCCACCGTAGGGCCGGCCATCGTGGTCGGTGCCGAAGGCGTTCTGCATGAATAGAGCTGGATCAACACTGGCTCGGCTCGTCCGCAGAGAACCATCAATGCGCCCCTCGACCACGCCGTAGACGAGCACTGTGTCGATATCTTCGCGCCGCAAGATAAAGTCGGCCGCCGTGGGGATTGCGTCACGATTAATTGCGGAGACCCGACCGACACCGGCGATCGCAAAGTCTCGAATTACCTGCAATTCACGAAGAGAGATACCCACGGCCTCCATAGCTTCAGCGCTGATGCTACGACGACCAATCCGACTGAGGGTATCTGTGTCGCAAAAAGGCTTGAGGTAAGCCGCTGCCCGAAAGTCCTGCGGAGAGGCTAGCGAAAAGTCGTCAGTGTCAGTTTGTACCCCGAAGAAGAGGGCCGTTGCGCAGGCAGAGTCGTCAGCGCCGCCTTCACCGCTGAGAGGCGCAAGGCCTTGCTCGAAATACTCTGCGTAAATTGTCGCCGTTGCTCCGACATCGTGACGAATATCGACGAAGGGGGCCTTTGGAATTGATTTCGGGCGATGATGATCCACGACAGTCAGGAGCTGAAGGTCGTCTGGCAAGACGATTGTCGACTCATGCTGGCTGGCATCGACCAATGCCAAGTAGCCGAATTCTTCGAGGTCCTCCGTCTTCTCCACCTGGATCATGGGCACATTGAGTAGCTTCACCAGCGCTCGATTCTCGCCGCGCGAGAGAGGCAAAACATGGGCAATTGTGGAGGAAACGCCCAAGCGTTCGCAAATCCGGCGATGGGCCAAGGCACTGCCAATCGCATCGGGATCTGGATGGCCTCCGAGGAGAATGACGTGGGGCTTATCGGTCGCCTCCGAAAGGACTTGCTCGAGCTTGCGCGCCTTGGCAACGGCCGCGTGCTTCCCATTCGGGACAACCTGTGATTCTGACATAACAACCAAGAGGGAAACGATTTACCACTCGAACGGCCAGGAGGGAAATCTTGACAGAGAGCAGCCAAGACCCCTAAAATATTGCCTCAAAATCAATTTGAGCCTCTGGAAATTTGTAAAAATCCCGAGATTTATCGACCAACAAGAATTTTCTTGACCAATCGGATTCAAGGGCGCAACCTTCCAGTAGATTCACCGGTATCATGGGAAACTTTCGACAAATAGCGGGCCAAGCCCGTCCAGCACTTCGCTTGTCTTGGACACCTCGACTCGAAGTTGCTTGTGCTCGACCGCCTCTCCCACCTAGGGCTATTTCCGCTGACGCTGTTATCTCTTCGGTGCTCACTGTCGTGAAGAATGTTCTTGTTGTAAGAATTCTCCTCGTGCTGCAACTGCTAGAACGAAAAAACCCTTCCGGGGCCGCGGGCTAAGATTCGGACACTCCTGTCATCAAACCTGCACCCCCCAAGGGATGCAGGTTTTTTTTTGACCCAGGAAGAATCCACTCTTCCCCATTCCTTTTTAACTTAGAAACAACCAGAATTTATTTGATCTTACTTACTTGTTTTTTCCGGGAAACGAGTACGCTTCCGGCCCCGGCTCTCCCCCTCTCCCCGAGGGAATGAAACGAAACAAAATCATGCCAAAAGCAGAATCATCAACCGACCCAAACTCAACTGGACCCCAGCAAATACCTGGCTCAGAAATCATCTGGGACACCTTGGTTAACTTGGGTGTCGAAACGGTCTTCGGGTACCCGGGTGGTGCCATCATGCCCGCCTACGACTCCATGGTGAAATTTCCAATTCACCACGTGCTCGTGCGCCATGAGCAAGGCGCGTCTCATATGGCGGACGGATTTGCCCGCGTTGCTGGAAAGGTCGGCGTTTGTGTCGCCACCTCTGGCCCCGGCGCCACAAACTTGGTGACGGGAATTGCCAACGCCATGCTCGACGGAATCCCCATGGTCGCAATCACGGGCCAGGTGAATTCTGCATTGATTGGAAGTGATGCTTTCCAGGAAACAGATATCACGGGCGTCACCCTTCCCATCACAAAACATAATGTTGTTGTGGATCGCCCGGAAGATATCTCGGCGGCAATTAAAGAGGCATTTCATATCGCCAGTTCGGGCCGCCCAGGTCCGGTATTGGTCGACATAACCAAAGACGCCCAGCAAGCGCGCTGCGAATATGAGTTCGATCCGCGGCCCGTCGAGCTCCCAGGCTACCGCCCCGAATACAGCACAGACTCCAACGATATCGCCCGGGCCGCAGAGATGATCGCTGCAGCCAAACGGCCGATCATTTTCTCCGGCCATGGCGTGGTGCGTTCCGGCTCGAGTGAGGTCCTCAAGGAGTTGGTCGATAAGACCCAAATTCCTGTTGCCAGCACACTTCTGGGCTTAGGCGGCTTTCCTGCGAGCCACGAAAGAGCTCTAGGGATGATGGGAATGCACGGTGAATCCTGGGTGAATAAAGCGGTTCAGCAGGCAGATCTGATTATCGCGATAGGCATGCGGTTCGACGATCGGGTCACGGGCAACTTGGCTAATTACGCCCGCCAGGCGAAGAAGATACACATCGAGCAAGACCCTGCAGAAATCAACAAGAACGTGATTGTTGAGCTTCCGTTAGTCGGCGATGCGAAAGCCATCTTGGACCAACTTTTGCCGATTGCGAAAAAGGGCGACATCGAAGGATGGCTAGCTCATATCGACCACATGAAGGGCGACGACGCTGTCATCGACATTAAGGAGCTCCCGGACAACGGTAAGCTCTACGCTGCGCATGTCATCCATGAACTTTGGAAAAAAACCGATGGTCGAGCGATTATTGTCACAGATGTGGGTCAACACCAGATGTGGGAAACCCAGTACTATCATCATGATTACCCTCGACGCCTTGTTACCTCGGGCGGGTTAGGGACCATGGGCTTTGCTTTACCCGCTGCCATTGGTGCGCAATTTGGAGACCGGGATGCAGAGGTTTGGGTCGTTGCCGGAGACGGTGGCTTTCAAATGACGGCAGCAGAGCTCTCGACAATTCAGCAAGAAAAACTGCCCGTCAAAATTGCAATTATTAACAATGGCTTTTTGGGAATGGTCCGCCAGTGGCAGGAGATGTTCTTTGAGGGTCGCTACGTTTCCACACCGATGCTCAGCCCTGACTTTGTTAAACTAGCTGATGCTCACGGTATGGACGCCTTCCGCGCCACTACCTTGGAAGAAGCGGCAGACGCGATTGCCAAAGCTCGGGCGATTGATGGGCCGGCTCTGATCGACTTTCGCGTCGTTCAAGAAGACTCCGTCTACCCCATGGTCGCCACAGGAAAAGATCTTGACGACATGATTCGCCGCCCAGACGGCTCAACCGAAGGACCGGCTGTCGCCGACCTCAGCAAACAAAAGCATATCAAGAACCCCCTCATCGAAACCGGAGACGACGAATGACCACGACTACAGAATCAGGCGAAAGCACTGACAACTTAAGGACATTCGTTGCTTACGTTGAGGATAAGCCCGGCGTACTCAATAGAATTGCCTCACTCTTTCGCCGCCGCAACTACAATATCATTGCTCTGAACGTGGGCAGGACCCACGAACCTGGAATCAGCCGGATGACCTTCCAAGTCACCGCTGACGCAGGCATGGCCAAGCGCATCGAGGCGAACCTCTACAAGATGGTGAATGTCTTGAGCATAGAAGACATCTCAGAAGTGCAGCGCATGGTACGTGACCTTTGCTTAATCAAGGTGAACGTGGCCGCGGAACGGCGCACCGAAGTACTGAATCTTGTGGAGATCTTTCGAGCTCGGGCCGTCGACGTCAGCACGGACACCATGACCGTAGAAATTACTGGCGCTCAAGGAAAGATTCAAGGTTTGGTCGATGCTTTGCGCCCCTTCGGCATTGTCGAAATGGTGCAAACAGGCACCGTAGCGATGAGTCGCGGCACTCAGGGTGTAGCAGCGCGAATGGCCCATACGGTGAGTGCCGGTGGCCAAGCGCCTGCCGCTCGCCGCTCCGCAGGCTCGATGACTTAATCGTCCAGCTCCCGGGCCCGAGGGGGCCCTTTTATTTCACCTATACAGCTCCCGCTTCGGCCAGCCGATCGACCTCATCTTTTGCCGAAACTATCTTAACCTGAGAAGAACGAGACCTACCATGAACACCCCGAACGATTACGTACGCATCTTTGATACGACGTTGCGTGACGGCGAGCAGTCGCCCGGCGCAACGATGACCTCCGAAGAAAAACTCGAAGTAGCGCGCACGCTTTCTCTACTCGGGGTCGACGTGATTGAAGCAGGATTCCCTGCTGCTTCACCTGACGATTGGGCCGCGGTTCACCAGATTGCCAAACAAGTCGGGACTCATTGCCCCGACGGACGTCCGAAGCGCCCTCATGCTGATGGTTCCGAAAGCTCGGAGCCGCCAATTATTGCCGGGCTCGCTCGCTCCACGGAGAAAGATATCGAGAAGGCTTGGACCGCTGTTTCCGCCGCCAAGCATCCTCGTATTCATACATTCATCGCAACTTCTCCGATTCACCGCGAACATAAGTTGCGAATGACCCGTGAACAGGTTCTTCAGCGGGCCGTGAAGATGGTCAAATTCGCCCGCGAGCGCTGCGCCGACATCGAATTTAGTCCGGAAGACGCCGGTCGCACCGAACCAGAATTTCTCTACGAAATCTTGGGGGCAGTGATTGAAGCCGGAGCAACGACTCTCAATATCCCCGACACCGTCGGCTACACTGTCCCCCAGGAGTTCGGCGAATTGATCGCTGGCATCAAAGCTCATACAAAGGGCATTGAGCGAGCCATCATTTCGGTTCACTGCCACAATGACTTAGGATTGGCCACAGCGAACTCCCTTGCGGGCATCCAAGCTGGCGCTCGCCAAGCCGAAGTCACGATCAACGGCATCGGAGAAAGAGCCGGTAATACGGCTCTTGAAGAGGTGGTGATGACCCTCGCCACCCGGAAGCCCATCTACAACTTGCGTACGGGCATCGAAGCTACCCAGCTCACGCGGGCAAGCCGCCTAGTCTCCAGCCGCACCGGAATGATGGTCCAACCCAATAAAGCAATTATTGGTGCCAATGCTTTCGCTCATGAATCTGGGATTCATCAGGACGGCATGCTCAAGAACGCTGAGACTTATGAAATCATGAGGCCCGAGGCCGTAGGCGCGCAAAAGACGACTCTTGTCTTAGGGAAGCATTCTGGGCGTCATGGCTTTGGTGCACGGCTACGGGAGCTCGGCTTTCACTTGGAGGGCACTACCTTAGATTCAGCGTTTGAGCGCTTTAAGAAACTTGC
>JAKVCH010000174.1 GCA_022447485.1 Polyangiaceae bacterium
GAATTTCTTCAACCTTGCGCCCTCTGATCAACATATGCCTCTGGTGATCATGTTGGTTTTCACTCAGCTCTCTGTTGGGGCCTTTGCGGTCGACACGTTGATGAATCTGGACTCAGCCTCGCAACTCTCCATCACCCTCGGTCGCTCTCAAAGTCTCGTCGCCTTGGCTCTAGGGCTTTTAGCTTTGGGGGCCAGCGTTTTCCACCTGGGGCGGCCCCTCTACGCCTTCCGGGCATTTATTGGACTTCGAAAGTCCTGGATGAGCCGTGAGATCGTCGCCTTTGGACTATTTGTGTCCCTGGCAATGGTCTATGCGTTGAGCTACTGGGCAACCCCTGCCTACCAAAGTCTTCAGTTAGACGCTGTTCTAGGACTGAAGGCCCAAGAGCTTCATCGTTGGCTCAGCTACGCAACGACCGCGACGGGCGCTCTGGCCCTGACTTGCTCGATCATGATTTACAAAACCACTCAACGACTTTGGTGGGATGGTCCGACGACAAGTATCAAGTTTTTGGGGACAGCAGCGGTTCTCGGAGTGGCGACCATGGCGCTCACTGTCTCCCTGACGGGGCTCATCTTTCCAGAGCATGAATTAAAGGAAAGCCTTCATCATTTGCTTCGAATACTCATCGTCCTGAGCGTGGGAAAACTCATCTACGAAGCCTCCATCTTTCTCCATCTCTTCGACAAACAACAAGGTGACCTCAAACGAACAGCGCTACTCATGAGGCGAGATCTGGCAAAGGAGACAAGCTTTCGGTTTGCTCTCGGTGCCTTCGGTGGGCTTCTCGTACCATCTCTGTTGATTGCCTCTGATGTAAGCACCTCGTTCAAAGCGCCAACAATCTTTGTCGGCCTTGTGATGCTGGCCTTAATCGGTGGCGAAATTCTGGAGCGAGTGCTCTTCTTTCGGGCCGTCAGTGCTCCAAGAATGCCAGGAGCCGTTGGTCAATGAAAAAGCTCGTCGACAAAGTTCAGGAGCTCGTACTTGAGCGTTCTGGCACCTTAACGCGTGAACTCCTCCGTGAGCCCGGTGGCTTTGGTCTCGGCCAAGTACCGAGTCGCTTGAAGCCCGAGACCACAACGACTGCTGTCTGCGGCTTTTGTAGTACCGGATGCGGACTCGATATCCACCTGAAGGGTGGTACCGCAATCAATCTTAGCCCCGCAAAGGACTACTCCGTGAACCTTGGTATGGCCTGTCCAAAGGGCTGGGAGGCACTGACACCCCTCGCCGCAAAAGACCGGGCAACCCACCCCCTTCTCAAAGACTCTCACGGGCATCAGAAAAAAGTCACTTGGGAAACCGCCATCGGCACATTCGCCGATCGAATCAAAAAGATTCAAGCTCAGCATGGGCCTGAATCGGTTGCCTTTATCAGTACTGGTCAAATTCCCTTCGAGGAGATGGCTCTTCTTGGGAGCCTGGCGAAATTCGAAATGGGGATGCTGCACGGCGATGGCAATACAAGACAATGTATGGCGACAGGGGTCGTTGCCTACAAACAAGCCTTCGGCTTCGATGCGCCCCCCTATACCTATCAGGACTTTGAAGAGTCTGACGTGATTGTGCTGGCGGGCTCCAACCTTTGCATCGCCCACCCAATCATGTGGGAGAGAATTTGCAAGAACCCCTATTCACCTGAAATAATTGTCATTGATCCTCGCAAGACTGAGACAGCAATGGCTGGCACCCAGCACCTACCGCTCAAGCCGAAGAGTGACCTTGTCCTGTATTATGCAATCGCCAATCTACTGATTGAAAATGATTGGATTGACCACGAGTACATTGCAGAGCATGTGGATGGCTTTGAAGAATATAAAACTCATGTCAAACAATTCAGTCTGGAGATGGCTGCCGAGCAAACGGGCCTCAGTCCGGAATCGATTTTTCGAGTCGCCGAATCAATTCATCAGGGGAAGCGCGTCTCCCTGTGGTGGACGATGGGCGTCAACCAAAGCCATGAGGGGGTGAGAACAGCACAGGCTCTGATCAATATCGCGCTCATGACAGGCAATATCGGTCGCCCAGGAACCGGAGCCAATTCCATTACAGGTCAATGCAATGCCATGGGCTCAAGACTCTTTAGCAACACGACCAATTTACTCGGTGGGCACGCTTTTGAGAACGAGCTTCATCGGCAAAAGATTGCGCAGATTCTTGAGATCGAAGAGGAAAAAATACCATCCAAAGGAGGTCTCGCCTACGATCAAATTATGGAGGGCATTCATCGTGGAACCATCAAGGGCCTTTGGGTTATCGCCACTAATACGGCTCATTCCTGGATTAACCAGGCGGATGCTCAAGAGCTGCTAAAAAAATTAGACTTCCTCGTCGTCCAAGATATGTACACGTCGACCGAAACAGCCCAACTCGCCGATTTGATTCTGCCTGCTGCTGGTTGGGGAGAAAAGGAGGGCTGCTTCATAAATTCTGAGCGAAGGATCAGCCCTCTCAAAAAGGTCTGCCATGCTCCGGGTGAAGCTCTGGCCGATTTTTCCATCTTTCGACTTCTGGGCAAAGCTTGGGGCGCAGGATCGTGGATCGATAAATGGGACTCTCCTGAGGCCGCGTTTCGACTTCTCCGTGAGTGCACCAAAGGTCAACCCTGCGACATTACAGGTATCGAGGGTTATCAAATGCTCGACAAGCTACGCGGCATCCAGTGGCCTCTACCCGAGGGTGAAACCGTCGAGCGACGCAGTCAGCGCCGTCTGTTTCAGGATGGCCAATTCTATACCCCCTCCGGACGAGCTAAACTGCTTTTCGAGATGCCACGAGAGTGCGCTGAAACAACTGATGATCGCTACCCCCTCACCCTTCTCACCGGACGGGGGACCTCAGCTCAGTGGCATACTCAAACTCGGACTTCAAAATCAGAGGTGCTGAAGAAACTCTACTCGGAAGATCCCTATGTAGAGCTCAATCCTAAGGACGCTCGGGCTCTGAAAATTCATCCCCATCAATGGATTATCGTAGAATCACGCCGTGGCAAAGTGAAAGCCCGGGCATATATCACCCAAATATGCTCCCCCGGTCAGGTGTTCTTGCCCATGCATTATGCTCAAACCAATCAATTAACCTTCCCTAGTTTTGATCCGTACTCACGCCAGCCCTCTTATAAGTCCTGTGCCGTGCGGATTCGCACCAACCTTTCATAAGACCTGGCAGAGAGAAGCTGGGGCACCAACTTCAGTCGAGGAGCGCGCGGACTTGGGAAAGCAAGATGAACAGTCTATAGTCTTGCGGTGGCGCAATTCATCCTCTCATCAGCTCCTCCTGAGAAAGACGGAGAAACCATCACTTTCGAATTATTCGAAAATGAGCGACCTCGCCAAGGATTCATTTTGCGCAGAAACGGAGAGCTTCTCGCATTTCTGAATGAGTGCCCCCATTGGTCTGTGGACCTCGACCTCGGAGACGAAGACTTCTACGATCAGAAAATCGATAGAATCTACTGCAAGAATCACGGCGCTCTCTTCGTCTTACCAGATGGAGAATGCGAAACTGGCCCCTGTCTCGGAAGAAAATTAATTCGCTTCGAAGTGCAAGCCAACCAAGACGATCTACGCATCCTCTTGCCTCCTCCCTACTCCACTTCAGCTACCTCTCGGGACAAGAATGGAGCACGATAGTACCTTCGACGAGTCTTCTGGCTCAGGGGAGGAGTATTCAGCAGATTCCCGACAATATGCGGCTCTGACGGAACTGGCCTCGGCTGTGCCCCTGCGAAAAACCGCATGGCGGATTGTCATTTGGGAATTCATCTACACCCTGGCGGTCGGTGTTGCTCTCGTGGGTCCCTTGCCCAAACTACTACTCCTCCCTCCCGAAATGGCCGAAGCAACAACGGGGCGTTTTCTGCCTGCCCTTCTGCTTGCATTTATGATTTCTGCGACTCAAGCGCTCTGGCTACTCGAGCGCCGCCGCCCTCTCTTAGAGCAACTACATAATCAGGAAGCGGCTGCCAAACTACGACTTGCGCGGCTGAATGATGACCCTTGGGTTATCGTCAATAGTTGGGCTCTTTGTACTGGGATAGCGACCAACCTGGGGATTCTAGGGCTTCGCCCCGATGCCTTAGGACAGGCCGAAGCCCTTCGAGTCGCCCTCTTTGCAACAATTATTATAGCGGCTCTCGCTCTCCCCTTGTTGATGGCCATCCGAAAGCAGTTTGTCAAAATTGTCGAACAGGTTCCGCCCACAATCATGGCGAAGCTGATTGAATACCAAGTCAGAGGTCGTAAGTTGAGAGGGCGGACGTCTCGCCGCCTATTAGCGGCGATCGTAACGCCGGTGGTCTTCCTTTCGATTGGCGGCTCGCTGATTGCGGCAACCCATTTACAAAATATTTCTACTCGACTCGCCCTCGATATGGGTCAGCGAATCAGCCCCCTCGGCATAGCTTTTGAACCAACCCAACCGGTCTTTTGGCCAATATTTCCAATCACGCTTTTAACCGCGCTCTGCGCCGCCTGGGCGGGAATCGCTCTGGGGGGACGCCTTTCCCAAGACCTCAGGATGGCGGACCGCGGGGTGCGAATGCTCGGAACAGATGCAGCCCTCGACGGAACTCGTGTTATGCGCCCGGCTCGCTTTCGCGCAGTCGCAGAATTAGGAGCTTCGATCGAAGAACTATCTGATCGCTTTCGGCTCTTCGCACAGACCCAAGAGCGGTCCATAGCGGCACGAGCCGCCGCAACTCACGCCCGAGGTCGCTTCTTTGCCAGTGTCAGTCACGACCTCAAAAGCCCGCTCAACGCAATCTTAGGCTTCTCTGAGTTAACTCGTCAGCAACCCAATTTATTAGCCCCCCAAAGAGAAAGCCTCAGCCTAATTTTAGCTCGTGGTCGAGAGCTCCTTGTCTTGGTCGAGACCATCCTTGACGCCGCTCGGGTCGAAGCTCGGCAACTACATCTAGAGCTCGATCATCAGAGAATCGAAGATATCCTTGAGGCCGCAACCGCCAAGGGACGTGATCTTACCAACGACAGTAATTCCCTCATCCTGCTTGACCTTCATGAGCACCTGCCGCTGATTGCAGCAGACTCCCTGCGCTTAGCCCAAGCCTTAGCAACCCTGATCGCTTTCGCACGGCGCCGCTCTATCCGAGGCAGTATCCGAGTCTTGGCTACCGCAGAAGAGCCGCTGTCATCTCCCGGCCTTCAGAAACGTACCGTGTCCATCCACATCGAAATACCCTCATCAAAAATCACGGCACTTGAGCTAGAGGCGCTACTGGCCCCAGATCTACACCCAGGGCAGCATCGCGGTGAGGCTCTCGCCTTACGTCTTGCTCAAGCTATTATTGAACTTCATGGCGGACGTTTAAGGATTACAGGCCATACGGTTCGAGAGCCGGCTTTCGCGATTGATCTTCAGGGGATAGCCGGTGGCTAAAGAACTCAAAAGTTATCGTCTTGAGCTCGTCGACGCTGCGCGGATCGTGGCACGAGGCGAAGAAGTCTCTGTTTGGTATATACGCCAGAACGATGGCTGGATCCGAGCGAAGGATCACCCGGGTGTTCAGTTGGATACCTCAGTCAGTGAAAATCAAGACACTCGCTGCCCCGCCGGGACTGTCTGGCAAAGACAAATGGAGCTAAGAGTGGCGCCCAAAACACTTCTATTTTGTCGCACCACTAGCCCTCAAGCCATTCGCTTAAATGTTGCCCAATACTTGGAGCAAGAAAGACCAAGAGCCGGCCGGCAGAATAGGGAGCACTTCTACTTAGTCGCCGGAAACTATCGCAAAGTCGCCTTGGAGAGGGACGAAGCTATCCGACTTATTCAGGACTCAAAGCGTGCGCCCTCGAAAGGCTAAACGAAAAGGCCTGGGATATCGGGGCTCTGCAATCAGCAGATCTTTGCTATGCTGGAACTATGCCGATTACTCCAGCTGATTGTTTTCTCAAGACAAGAAAGAGTTCCACCCGACCAATCTTTCTCTTACATGTGAGTGACTTTGAGTCGTGGCGCGACTCTGCGCCCGCTGAAATTACATCTTGGCTCGACGTTCAAAACTTTCAAGCACGGCCTGGCGCTTGTACTCTGTTGCCGTCCCAACAAGGGCTGGCAGGCGTTCTGTTGACCTACGACGATATCACCTGCCCTTTTGAGTTTGCAGAGCTCCAACGCATTCTTCCTGAGGGCAGCTACGAAGTCGAACCTGAAATCTCAGCGGAAGCAGCCGAGGCTGTTTGCTTGGGCTTCGGGTTAGCCGCCTATGAGTTTAGAGAATACAAGACCAAAAAGAAGCCAGCGCAGGCAACTCTTGTGTGGCCTCAAGAGGCGAATAAAAAGCAAATCCTAGCCCGTTTGGAGGGCATCTGGCTCACTCGCGATCTAGTCAACCGGCCTGCCAATGACATGGGCCCAGAAGAACTGGCAGCTGTTGCAAAGTCGGTGAGCAAGAATCATCAGGCGAAGTTTAAGGTCATTGTGGGAGAGTCTTTACTAAAGAAAAACTTCCCCATGATTCATGCTGTCGGCAGAGCATCGTCCCGAGCACCTCGGCTGATCGATTTTCAGTGGGGAAACCCGAAGAACCCTCTGGTCACTCTCGTTGGAAAGGGCGTTTGCTTTG
>JAKVCH010000175.1 GCA_022447485.1 Polyangiaceae bacterium
CGGGGGCGTCGATCCATCGGACGCCGCTCGTTTCGGCTGGTTAAGGGAGTTAGCTGATTATCAACGCACGCTGACCGATCCTGCGGAGTTTCTTGAAAGCGTAAAAATCGACCTATTCCCCGACGAGGTTTATGTTTTTACTCCGAAAGGAGATGTTCTGATGTTTCCTCGTGGGGCAACTGCAATTGATTTTGCTTATTCGATCCACTCGGAAGTTGGCCATCGTTGTTCCGGAGCGCGTTGTAATGGTTCGCTGGTGCCGATTCGTCATAAATTAAAAAATGGCGATGTCGTCGAGATCATGACGAGTCCAAACCAGCAGCCAAGTAAGGATTGGATTGATTCCTGTGCGACAAGCCGCGCGAAGCACAAGATTCGCGGCTACCTGCGAGCCGAAAAACGCCTCAAGAGCATTAATCTAGGTAGAGAACTGCTGGATTCAGAAATGCGTCGAGCGGGTATGAGCCTGCAGAAGCTATTGAAGAATACAAAGGCTACCTCTGCTTTGGTGAAGGCTCATCATGTGAGTACCGTGGATGAACTCTTGCTGAGTATTGGCTACGGTAAGCTAGAAGCAGAGGCTCTAGTTGCCGAGCTAAAAAAGGAACGAACGAGCGTCTCGAAGTCAGAATTGCGCCCGGGTGCGATTGAAACATTTGTCAGGAAAGTAAAACGTGATCCCAAAGAAGGTATCACAGTTGCCGGTATCGATGATGTCTTAATTCGCTATGCTAAGTGCTGTAATCCTCTTCCTGGCGATAGCATTATCGGCTTTATCACTCGGGGACGAGGAGTGACTGTTCATCGACGCGAATGTCCGAAGGCGTTTGATACAGACCCAGAGCGGCGGATTGAGGTTAGCTGGGATAGTAAAGCGAAAGTGAACCGCCCAGTATCCGTCGCCGTCGTCACTAATAATAAGCCCGGAATTCTGGCGACCATCTCCCAGACTTTGAGTACCCAGCGTGTGAATATTAGCGAAGCCAATTGCCGAACTGGTGATGATGGCCGAGCTCACAATACATTTACCTTTCATTGCCAGGATTTATTGCAGCTGAAGGGTGTGATGAAAGCCTTGACGAAGCTGAATGGAGTCGTCTCCGTCAAGAGGGTCTGACCTGGTGAGACCCTCGAAAGCCTATTTTTAGGCGATCTAGGCGTGATTTGATCTCGGAGATGGTGTTTTTCTCTAAATCGAAGGCGTGTGGCCTATTTTATGGTAGGGCAGGAGCCGCCTATGGAACGCGTAGACAGAGTAATTGCTGAATTAGAAGCTGCCCGGCAGTTTGCGATTGCCCGTTTTGCCTCCGAGGTGGAGATGCCGGTGCATGAGTTCTTGCAGCATTTCCGCGTGGTCACAGAGACTCCGGACCCATCCAGTGGAGAAGTCTCTTTTCGCGTTGAGCCTATCGAGTCTTAAAGAACGCTTTTCCAACGAGCGTCTTTGGCTGTGGTTGGTTTGTGCTTGTTCGTGAGCTGCTGCTAACGTCTTTGCGACTTGCACAGTCCTCAAAGCTCGCGGCAAAAATTTTCTTCGCTGGTTGATTGCAAAAAGAAAGGCCCCACTTGCGTAGGGCCTTTTTAGGGTGCGAATGATGCTCGTTTAGTTTTCCAGAGTAATGCCCAAGCGACGTCGCATGTCGAAGTAGAGGCTGCTGGTTGAGTAGATCACCAACTCGCGAAACCTTTCTTCGCTAGGAACACTCACCGATGGATCCTCGCTTGCTCGAATCACGTCGCTCGCTGTTGCTAGGTCGTGAGCAATAATGAATCCTGCTCGATCTGCTGTGAGATCAACTGCAGCTACCCACTTCTTCAGATCGAGAGCTGTTCCCGACTGAATCAACTTAGAAACTGTCGATGCGAGGTGATCCCGAGCATCGGCAGACAGATGGGCGCGGAGAGCCGACAGAGCGTCATTGACCGCACCCTCGAGATCTGCGGCGACGGGGAACGCAGGCGAACTCAGCTTAATCGCAGCGAAGAGCCAAGCCTTCATTGCAGTACCAGTCTGGACGAACTGACGCATGTACATTCCGGGGCGCAGGTAGGCCAACTGGCGGGCTGCAACGAATGCGGCAACCTGGGGTGGGACCTCAGGGCTCAGGCCAACTTGCCCCATCGTGATGCTGGGTTGATCCGCCAACAAGAAGGCGAGTCCTCCCATATCCTCCGGATTTGCGTAGATAGCAGGAAGCTCGAGACCCATCACGCGCCGAGCAAAGTCAATTGCCACAGCGAGAGGTGCGTCACTCTGGGCTGGGTCCAGGAGCATATCGGCCCGGACACCCAACTTATCTGCACTCTGACCTCGGGCCTTGATGACCGCCGGCTCGATCAAGGCGAAGATGCCCGTCAACAGTGGATCGAGAGTTGGGTGCATGATTCGCTCATGCCAATCATCGGCTTGGAAAGCATCTTGCGCGGGAGCCGCTGTTTCGGCACGCATGCGTTGATAGAAGTTCTCCTCATCCGGCTCCGCCAACTTCAAGACACTGAGAGTCTGACACAGGTTCCAACTTGCGTCGGCATCTTGAGCGACGCTGTAGATACTGCGCAAGGCCTTGTAAGACTCCTGACGGAAGGGGTTTTGGCTCAATAGATGCTCCTGCAGCAGGATACCTTTTTCCTTAAATCCTTCTGGGTCGGACTTGTAGATAGCAGCCAATTTATCCAAACGAGCTTGATTCTCGGCATCAAGTTCGTGGGCAGCTTCATAGGCTTGAGCTGCCAATTCGTTGTCGACGATATGGTTCTGATAGAGCTCGCCCAATTGGTCCAAAACCTTCACCCGCAGCTGGTTGTCGTCGGCCTCTTCTGCACTTGCTAACTGCTGCTTGAGCAGATCTTCGACTGCATTGTAATTTCCAGCAGAACGCTGAATCTCAATCAGCTCCGCCAGGGCTTTGGCATTCTCAGGCTGGAGTTCCAGAACTCGCTCGAAGTAAACAATCGCTTGCTCCGCATCACCAATTTCTCGGGCAGTCAGAAGAGCGGCTGTATGCAAGTATTTTGCACGCTGAATCGGCTCATCCACCATATCAGCGAGTTTCGCAACAATATCGACCAGTTTATTCCAGTCCTTGTCTGCACTGTAGAGCTGCATGAGCTTGGAGAGCAGTCGACGGTCTTCTGGTCGCTCCTCGAGGGCAGCAACGTAGCTTCTCGCTGCTTGAGTCGGGTCGTTGAGTTTCTCGGCGTAGAGCTCTCCCAGCTCCAAGAGCAGGTCCACTCGTAGGTCATCTTCTGCGACATCGAGTTGACGAGACTTTGTCTTGACGACGCCCTTCCAGTCCTCAAGGTCAGTGTAGGCAAGGGCTAACTCAACCAAGGGTTCAGTGAGGCTTGGGTCGAGCTCTGAGGCTTCGTTCAGTTTTGCAATTGAATCCTTGACATCGCCAGAGCGTCGCAGAGATGCACCGAGTCGATAAGTAAAGAGGCCCTTTTCTTCATCGGAAATTTCCGCGGAAAAGCGCTTCAAGTAGTCACTCACGACTTCGACGGCTCGCTTGGGGGCGCCGCTTTCGAAAGTCACCTTAGCTACACGCGCGAGTGCTCCACGATCCTCAGGCGCTAAACGGAGAAGAACGTCCATCGCCTTGAGAGCAACCTCGGTTGAACCAGATTGACTCAATGCATCGACGAAACGCTCAAGAACAGGAACAGCTACTTCCTTGCCCATGGTCTCAACGCGATCTGCGATACGACCGTAGAAAGAGCTAGCTTCGAGGAATCGCTCCTGCTCAAACGTTAAGTCACCGAGGACGAGTAGTGCATCGGCGTTGCTTGGGTCGAGCCGGAGAGCCCTCTTGGCGCTTGATTCCGCCCCAACATCGTCTTTGAGCCGATCTTTTTGCAAGCGGGCCATCTCACCTGCCAATTTGGCTTGAGCAAGATCGCCTTCGACGATGTCCAGCTCTCGCTCGATCAATTCAACGGCTGCATTGATGTCACCACGCAGTACGTAGGCGGCTCGTAGGTGAGCCGCGATTTCTCGATTCTCTGGATCAGCGTCGAGAGCTAGCTTGTAGAATTCAATTGCTGCATCACGATCACCACGTTCCTCGACCAACTTGGCGGCGCGGACGTACTGCTCAGCACTTTGGACCGGCTCTTCTGATTGTTCGGCAAGGCTGACAATCGCCTCGACAGCTCGATCAGCATCACCGGCGGCTTCTCGTACTTTCGCCAGTGCTTCTAGGGCGGCTTGGTGATCAGCATCGACATCGAGCACCATCTCATAGGCGCGAACGGAGCGCTCAGGAGAACCAATCTTCTCCGCCAGCATACGACCCCAGGCCATGGCCAGTGCGATTCTCTCGGAAGGCTCTTCTACGATATCCATTTGCCGCTCGTAGAGAGAAGAAGCTTCTTCCCAGCGCTCAAGTACCCGAAGGTGATTGATCAGTGACGACATTGCTGCGACACGCCCCGGATCTGCCTCAAGGGCGAGCTCAAGAGCTTGGGCGGCGGCCTCATGATTCAGGAACTCTTCCTCATTGACCGCTGCAATTCTCTCCAAAAGAATAATCTTTTGCTTTGGAGTAACGGCAATCTCGACCTGGCGGTTCAAGTTTTCGAGCAGCTCCTCATACTTCCCACTCTTGGTGAAGACCCGCTCAAGGCCGCGTAGGGCATCCAAGCTTGTTGAATCACTCTCCAGTGCCTTTTCGTAAGCTGCTTTCGCCTCGCGCTCATCATCGAGATGGTCTTCGTAGATTTCACCAATTCGACAACGCGTGATTATTGCCGCTGCTGTGCTCTCAGCATCTACCCGGCTATTGAGCAGCTTCACAAGCGCCTCATAATCGCCAGATTTCTCCAGGATGCGTGCCAGGCCATCGCCTGCACGCTGATGGCTCGGATCATCTGCTAAGACAGATTCATAAATGCTGCGTGCTCCCGCTAAATCTCCGATGCGCTCCTCGAGGATTTCGCCAGCCTCAGTGCGTAGCTCTCGAGCTTCACTCGGTGTGCCTGCTGCATCTGCCCGGTGGGTTAACATCATGCCCAGCTCCTGCCACTGCTGTGCTTTGCGATAGATTTCTGTGAGCCCCGAGAGCGCTACTTCGTTGGATGGCTCAACCGAAAGAACCTGTTGGAAGCAGGGGAGGGCTAAGTCGGCTCTCTGCACCTTTGCTTGATACCAGACACCGGCCTTGAGCATGAGCTTTGTGCTCTTCTCAGCTGCGCTGTTTGGGTTTGCCGCCGCCTCATGAAGAGCTGATAGAGCTTCTGCCCAATAGTCTTCGGTGCTTCCGGCCGCACGCTCCACATCAGCCGCGTACTCGTCTGTCGGGTTATCACAGAAGGCTTGAGAGTAAGCTACTGTTGCTTGTTCTGGATCGGACAGGTCTTGTAGATAGACCTTTCCAATATCTGCCATCAGACGAGCGCGAGCTTCGTCAGAGCTAGCAACTTCCGCTCGTGAGAGAAGCATTTCTAGGAGAGCTTCGTAGTTGCCTGTTCGTCGATGAGCCTCTTCGAGACCAGCGATAGAGACGCTATCTTTCGGATCGAGGCTCAGTAGTTCGAGGTAAACTTCGGCAGCGGTAGCGATAGATTCTTTATCGGCCTCAAATAGCCGAGCTGCTCTAAGCAGGAGAGCTCTTTTATCGTCAATTGCGATGGGGTCATCAATCATCGAAGCCGCTAGGCGGAAAGCCTGAGCCACACGTTCTGCGGTTGCGCCTCGGTCCACGGCGCCCTCGAGGCTGATTGCTGTTTCCGTATTCGAAGGCTCTGCCATCAAAGCCTGTTCGAGCTCGTCAATCGCTTCTTCGCTGACCTTTTCGCTCTTCTTATTGCGTCCGAGATCGTCGAGTCGATCGGCAATCTCTTTGAGCAGGCCACGAGCTCCAGGGTCTTTCGACAACATTCCCAAAACAAGTGCATCGATATCTGGAGTGACCCAACCTCTCGGTGCGACTGTGCTTGGGACAGGCGGTTCCGCTTGAATATGTCCAAAGGCAACATCAAGAAGTTCTCCCTCGAAGACCGGTTTTCCGGTCAACAATTCGAACATGAGTGCTCCTAAGGAGTAGGTGTCGCTCTTGTTATCGGCGTCGGCACCTCGAATTTGCTCGGGGGAAACAGTCTTCGGGTTTCCACCAGTAGCGCTAAGCCCTTGGCGGTCCCGTCGCTGTCGCATGCGCAGGCGCGCAGTTCCCGCATCGAGTAGGGTAATCTTCGGGTCGCCCCCACCAGCGCGAACGGAAATCACGTTGTCGAGAGAAAGTGCACCATGCACGAGGTGTTCGTCGTGCAGTGAAAGTAGTCCTTCAATGATGCCCTTGATGATCGGTCGTGCCTCATTGATATGCATGGGGCCCGTGCGGCCGACGCGCGCTGCCAGAGGTTGTCCTTCGGAATATTCGTGAGCGACAATCCAACGACCCTCTACCTCTCCCGCAAAGACCAGTGCCGGGAGGGAATCGGATTGTAGCTGACCGGCGAGACGAGTCAGAGTGAGGAAGCGCTGCAATGCGACTCGGTCCCGGGTGCTTTCTGGGTGGAGTACTTTCACGCGAAGGTTCTTCCCGTCCTTCTTAGCAATGTAAGTGGAGCCCAATCGACCATCGCCTA
>JAKVCH010000176.1 GCA_022447485.1 Polyangiaceae bacterium
GCTGAATATTAATGATGACCAGCGGGAGTTCGGTCATCACTGCCAAACCGAGAGCCTCCCCCTTGAGAGCCATGCCGGGTCCACTGGTTGCGGTGACGCCGATTGCACCACCGTACGAGGCTCCAATGGCTGCACAAATGGCCGCAATCTCATCCTCAGCCTGGAAAGTGGAGACATTGAACGCCTTATGTTTACTCAACTCATGCAGGACGTCACTTGCTGGAGTAATTGGGTATGCGCCCATCACCATGCGCTGGCCGGACTTTTTAGCCGCCGCAACGAGGCCCCAAGCAGTAGCGAGATTTCCGCCAATATTGCGATACAGGCCTGTTTTATGCTGGGCCGGTGATATCTCGTAACGGTAGTGAGCGATCTCTGCCGTCTCGCCGTAAGCATGCCCCGCCTTGAGGGCTAGTATGTTAGCTTCCGCGAGTTCTGGTCGTTTGCCGAACTTCGCTCTTAGCCAGTCCATCGTGGGCGCCATATCGCGACCATAAATCCAGAACATCAGACCGAGGGTCCAGAAGTTCTTACAGCGATTGCCGTCCTTATTCGACAGGCCAGTCTCTTTGACCGCCGCTTGGGTATTTTTAACGATATCAATCGAAACGACCTGATAGCCATTGAGGCTATCGTTCTCCAGAGGGTTCTCTTCGTAGCCAGCCTTCTTCAGATTGGCCTTCGTGAATGCACCGCTGTTGATGATCAGCAGTCCACCGTCTGTGAGATCTTTCAAATTAGTTTTGAGCGCTGCGGGATTCATCGCAACGAGCACGTCAGGAGCATCTCCAGGAGTGAAGACGTCTTCGGACGCGAAATGGATTTGAAATCCGGAGACTCCGTAGGTCGTTCCGGCCGGAGCCCGAATCTCTGCAGGAAAGTCTGGAAATGTAGAAAGGTCGTTTCCAGCGAGAGCTGTTGATGAGGTGAATTGATCGCCGGTGATCTGCATTCCATCGCCGGAGTCGCCCGCAAAGCGCACGGTCGCCCCCTGGACATGCTTGGGTTGAACTGAACTTGAGTTCTCGATTTCGCTGGTTGCCATTTCGATTTCCGACCTAGAATCATCACCTTTTCTGGTGATTGTTTCGGGTTGAGCGGGTCGATACCACACTTTTCCGATGGGGATAGTCGGAAATGGTTTTCCCCAGTGCAGAATCAATTTTTAAGAGATTTTTCTATCACTACTGCAATTTTTGGCAAGCTTTGGCTGACATGTTCCGCCGCGAGAGGGCGCAACTTGTCGTAAGTCTTCCGTGCGAGCACGTGGTCGACTTTTTTAATTCGAGCGTCTGTGATTGATAGAAGCTCTTCGGTGAGCGATAGAATATTTGCCTCGACTTCACCTTTCATGCTCGTCCCCTCCTTTTTAGCTCGTTCTGCAGTTTCGTTGAGTGCATCGAGAAATGGGTCGAGCAAGGAATTCAGGGCTCGACTGAGGAGGCGAGGAATCGCTCTATCGAGAATTTGCACGGCGGCGCGTAATCCCCGCCCACTCCAGCCCGGGGCACTGGCTAGTTGTTTTTCTATGATTGGCAGAAGTTCCGCGATCAGCGCAGCGCGTTTTTCTGGCTCGATGAACTTCTCTCTGAGTGTCTCCGTTGTCACGCTTCTGGGTCTAGACCTTTTTCTGGCCTGAAGCCACGTTGAACTCGAGCCCTGAGATCGCGCTCAAGGACTGTCTCTCTTGTTCTTCTGTGCTAAGTCGGCGTCGTGGTTGCAGCGAACGGTGCCGAGAGTTTAGAGCGAAAAGCGCGGGTTTTGGTGGTAGACGATCAGCGCAACATGCGCACGACACTCTCCATGCTGCTCAAAGGAGCTGGACACGATGTCGACCAGGCTGAAAATGGAACCCAAGCTTGCGAGATGGGCGTCGGCGAGGCTTATGATGTCGTCCTGACCGATTTGCGTTTGGGCGAGCCCGATGGGATGGCTGTGCTCAAGGCAGTGAAAGAGGGGCAACCTTCTTGTGAAGTGATTGTGATGACGGCTTATGGCACAATCGAATCTGCGGTCGAAGCGATGCGTTTGGGGGCTTTTGATTGCCTACAGAAGCCATTCAGTGAGCAAGAACTCCTGGTCAAGATAGAAAAGGCGCGAGAGAGTCGAAAGCTTCGTAGTCAAGTGGAGGCTTTTGCCCAGGAGTTTCGCGAGAAGTATGGCTTTGAGAATATCGTCGGGCGCTCGGCCGCTGTGAAAGATCTTCTCACGCGAGTGGTGCGTATTGCTCCGACAGACGTAACCGCTCTGATCACCGGGGAGAGCGGTACCGGGAAGGAATTGATTGCCCGGGCAATTCACGCCAATAGTCGCCGTGCTGAAAGGCCTTTTATTACCGTCAATTGCGCGGCAATCACCGAAACTCTCTTGGAGAGCGAGCTTTTTGGCCACGCGAAAGGCGCCTTTACTGGAGCCTCGACAGCAAGGAAAGGGCTGCTCGAAGACGCTGAAGGCGGCACGTTCTTTTTTGATGAAATTGCGGAGACCACGCCAGCCTTTCAGGCGAAGTTATTACGAACCTTACAAGAAGGCGAAGTTCGACGGGTTGGAGATAATCGGGCATTCAAAGTCGATATACGAGTGATTGCAGCGACGAATGTTGATTTAGCTCAGGCGGTGGAAGAAAAGCGATTCCGAGAGGATCTCTATTATCGACTAAATGTTGCGCGCTTCCGAGTTCCGCCCTTGCGCGAGAGAAGGGAAGACATTCCTCTTTTGATCGACTTCTTTTTGCAGAAGTACAACCAAAAGATGAATACCCAATCACAATTGCAGCCGGGGGTCTTAGATAGACTCATCAGCTATGACTTCCCTGGTAATGTCCGAGAGATAGAGAACCTGGTCGAGCAAGCTGTTGCACTTGCTGGGGGCGGACAAATCAACCTCGACGATATAATGCCTGGTGCTGAAATGGTGACTCCACCTGAGAAGCGCACTCTGGCTGGGATCGTCGATCAAGCTGAGCGTTTGGCGTTGGAGGAAGCTCTCTCGACGGCTGGGGGTAATCGTGAACGAGCAGCTGAGACCTTGGGGATCAGTCCCACCACACTCTGGCGAAAAATGACTCGCTTGAAGGTAAAAGGTGGGCCGAGAGCCTGAGTTTATTCCAAGGGTTACGGGCTCGAGCTCCCTCTTTTTCGAGCGTCTTTGCTAGTAGAAGGGGACGCTGCCGCTCGATAGAAGTGAGATAAGTGAATGAGGACTGAACTTTTTGATTATCTATTGCCCCAGGAGCGCATCGCTATTCGGCCTCCTCAGCAGCGCGACGCAGGCAAAATGCTCGTGCTCTCTGCTTCGCCCGATGGTTCAGCCTCTCACGACTTCCGAGATGCCCAGGTGAATGAGTTCGTTCACTATCTAGAACCGGGTGATCTTCTAATTTTAAACCAGACGCGTGTGCGCCAGGCACGTTTGAAGGCGCGGCGACCCACTCTTCCTGGTGGTGGCGGTGGAGGTCAGGTTGAGTTGCTTTTTTTGAACCCCCTACAAGAAGGTCGTTGGGAAGCTCTCGGGAAAGCGAATCGATCGCTACGAGTTGGTGATCGGCTGAGTGCGGGGCAGGAGGAGCTTGTCGTTCGCGCTCGCGACGCAGCAGGCGTTCTAGAGATCGAAGTTCAGGGAGATCTCGAAAGCCTTTTGGTGGAGGAGGGCGAGATGCCTATTCCGCCTTATCTGAACCGTGAGAGCGAGCCGCAAGACCGCCAACGCTATCAGACTGTATTCGCCGAGCACTTAGGTTCGGCTGCTGCGCCGACAGCGGGTTTACATCTCACCGAAGCTGCTCTCGCTCAGATTCAGGAAAAAGGGGTCGAAGTTGCTCGATTAACTCTACACGTGGGAGTGGGTACTTTTCGTCCAGTGGGCGTTGAAGACCTGGATGAGCACCCCATGCATTCAGAATGGATAGATGTTTCCGCCGAAACATGTGCTGCTGTCCATCGAGTGAAGAGTCAGGGTGGAAAGGTCTGGGCTGTGGGAACGACAGCGGTGCGAGCGCTAGAGAGTGCCGCTCAATTTACTTCGGAACCCTCCAAGAGCCTCGGCAGGCTCGACCCTTACCGAGGTCAGACGGATCTATTAATCCAGCCCGGTTTTGAGTTTCTGGTGGTGGATGGGCTCTTGACGAACTTTCACCAGCCGAAAAGTACCCTGTTGGCACTTGTTTCCGCGCTCACCGGACGAGAAAGGCTCATCGCTGCTTACGAACATGCATTGAATCATGATTATCGCTTTCTTTCCTATGGTGATGCGATGGTGATTCTTCCAGAGAATCGGAGTGAGGTATTATGACACGGCCCCAGAATAGCCCCGTTCACTATCAAGAAGTAGCTCGCGACGGTCACGCCCGTGCCGGGGTCTTTCAAACAAAAAATGGTCAGGTGCTCACTCCTGCTTTTATGCCGGTAGGTACCCAGGCGACAGTAAAAGCTCTTTCCGCCCAGGAGGTGAGTGATACTGGGGCGAGCATGACCATTATGAATACCGATCATTTGTGGCTTCGTCCCGGTGCGGAGATTGTCAAGGAGCTCGGAGGGCTCCATAAAATGGCAGGTTGGAAAGGGGCGATTGCTACCGATTCGGGAGGTTTTCAGGCATTTTCCTTGGCAGCTCGCACGAAGCTCAGTGAAGAGGGCTTTCGTTTTTCCTCTCACCTCGACGGGAAGCGACTTTTACTGTCGCCTGAAGAGGCCATGCGTGTTCAGGGCGCCCTAGGTTCTGATGTCGCCATGCAGTTAGATGTTTGTTTGCCAGGTCAAACTGAGCGTTCTCAATTAGTCGATGCTTTAGAAAGAACAACGCGTTGGGGGAGGCGCTGTCTTGATTCGCGAGAAGAAGGTCAAGCCGTCTTTGGAATCGTTCAGGGAGGTACGGATATAGACTTGCGGCTGCGTCATATTGAAGAACTGTCGGCGATGGAATTTGATGGCGTAGCTTTGGGCGGGTTCAGCGTTGGTGAGCCGCCGGAGAAGATGCATCATGCTCTTGGACAAGTGGCTCATCGGATGGACGGAGAACGAATTCGTTACCTGATGGGCGTTGGAACTCCGAGAGATTTGGTGATTGCGATCGGGGCTGGCATTGATCTTTTTGATTGCGTGATGCCGACGAGGAATGCTCGAAATGGCCAGGTCTTTGTCCCTCGAGGAAAGCTCGTCATCAAAAATAGTAAATTTAAGACAGATAGTCGCGTTATCGAGGAAGGGTGTGATTGCCCGGCCTGCGCGGCGGGCTTATCGCGAGGCTATCTGCGACACCTCTACGTCGCTGGAGAAATTTTGGTTCACCGCTTGTTGAGCCTGCACAACCTACGTTTTTATGCGCGACTTGTCGCTGATGCGCGTGAGGCGATTTTAGCTGGTGACTATGAGCGCTGGTCGAAGGAAAAGTTGCGGGAATTTCAATTAGGAGCCGAGTGAAGCGGCTTCTTTGTAAATTTACGATAAGGTCAGAATGAGGGTTTAGCTCCCTTGTTGATTGCTCATCGGTCGACTTAAGGCGAACTTTCAGGGATAATTCTAGCCAATGAAAGCAAGAGGCGCTCTTTCACTCCTGCGAACACAATAGGTATGACCGAAAAGAAGCAACTGGGCCGCATTCTTCTTAAGCAGAAGGCAATCTCCCCTGACCAACTCGACAAGGCTCTCGCTCAACCTGGAGGCCGCTTGGCCTCGCGTTTAACAGAGTCTGGCTCTGTGAGCGGACTTGCCGCTTTGAAGGCATTGAGTGAGCAGCATGGAATTCCTGGAATCGATCTCGATCAAGTCTGTGTTCGCTTAAGTGATTTGGAACTTCTACCTCGAGAGATTGCTGAGCGTCATCTGATTTTGCCTGTGCTGTCCCGGGGTGAGCGCCTTTTCGTGGCCATGGCAAACCCCAAAGAAAAGAAAGTGATTGATGAGTTAGAGTTTGTCACGGGTAAAAGAGTTTTTCCTTATGTAGCTCTCGAAAATCCCCTCGCTGAGACAATTGAAAAAGCCTACGAGAGGAAGGCCCGGGGAGAAGAGTTTTACTTGGGAGACAAATGTCCCAATGAGACGCTCGATAAATTGGGGATTCGTCGAGAAGACTCTCGTGGCGTCTCGAGTTCGGTAGGCGACAGCTCTAGCGCAGAAGACGCTTTTTCAGGAGGTGCTGTGGGGTCCGTACCCATGAACGAAAAAAAGCCTTCTCTGTCCACGGCGCCGGTCAGTCAAGCCGTTGATTCCCTGGAGCAGCCGCGACCGCCCTTGGCAGATGTTGGTGCCTCCAGCGCGCCCCTTGATTCGTTGCCATCGACGGAAGCTCAAGAGAGTGCACCAGAGGTTGAGTACGAAGATTTTGGAGATCTAAATTCTGAACTCAGCCTGGTGACAGATCTCCCCGAAGAGTTAACCACAGATAGTGATCAATCGGTGGCAACGATTTTAGTCGTCGATGACGAAGCTGAAATCCGCCGATTATTAGAGAAGTTGCTTTCAGGAAAAGGGCACCGCGTGCTGCTGGCCGAGAATGGTCAGATGGCTCTCAAGATGGTGAAAGAACATCAGCCAGATCTACTGGTGCTCGACGCAATGTTACCTGAGGTGCACGGTTTCGAT
>JAKVCH010000177.1 GCA_022447485.1 Polyangiaceae bacterium
TGGTTGGCTTCCGATTTGCTTCCGATCTCCTCCTGCTCGTACTGAGTGCCTCGCTCCTACAAGTGGCGTTTCCCGGCTGGACCTTATTCGGTCGCTTGCCTGCGGGCGGCAATGTCGGGCTTTTCTTTGGCGAGCTTTTGCGAGGCCTATTTTCCACTCCCGGAAGCTTCTTGGTTGGGCTTACGGTGATCGGTCTTTTGCTGATCGGTCGAGCTAGCTTCTCGTTTATCGATTTTTGCAAGAAGCTGCAGTCCCAGGCACAATTTGCACAAGGGCAGTTGATTCGCCTTTGGAATTATTTCGTGAGCACCTGGCGGCGAGCGAGCGAACTTCGCGCCCAGCAGTCGCGTCTGCGGCTGGAAACGGCCCAGGCGACGCCTTCGGTTGATCCGAATCAGGCGATTCTCGATGAGTTAAGTGAGGAGCAGCTTTGGGTTCCAGGCGAGCAAACCGGCGCTCCACCGCTCGCAGTTGCTGATTCACTTCGTCGGAGCTTTCGCCTGCACTTCGATGAGTCTGAGTTGGAAGAGGCAGGTTCAGTTACAGGTGACGGCAGTTTTGCGGATTCGTCGGTCTCTGCATCGACCTCCCCCCAGCATGAGCCAGGGCAAGTACAATCCCAGTCGTCGAGTAAAGACTCGGTGACAAAGACAGAGCAGGGCATTGCTATCGTGCATCATGCTCAAGAGGGCATGAATCTTCGCGAGAAAGCGCGCCCGATCGCTGAAGGCGAGACCCAGACACAAAAATTATTGGAGGAAGAGGATGATGGTTTGATTGGGGCGCTCGTTGCTGGGTCGTCTGCGGCGCCAGATGTGCAGGCCCTCGAGACCATGCCTTTGGAACGCTCTGTCAACGATAGAATCGGAGCCGATGTTGAGCTGGCACCATCGGCTACCCCCGAGCAAACCGACTCAGACGTAAGTTCAGTTGAGTTTCTGTCACCGGAAATGCCGCCCTGTGAGAGTGACTTAGAAGGAGCATCTGAAGAGGGAATAGAAGATGCATTGGATCCTCCGGCTCACGAATGGGCGACGGAGCCTCCGCCCTTAAAAGTGCCCAGTATGGAGTCCCGAGAGGCAAAGATTGTCGATACCAGCGATGCCTCTCGAATTGTCTCGTCACGACGAGCGATTCGCCCGCGAAAAAAGCGTGATTACGTCTTTCCAGAAACGGCTCTCTTGCAGCCGACTGACGAGGATGGCCCGCAGGTGGATCACGAGCTCCTTTTGGAGCATGCAGCGCTCTTGGAGAAAACCCTGGCTGACTACGGTGTGACTGGGAAGGTCGAAGAAATTCATCCAGGACCTACTGTGACGACCTATGAAGTGGCCCCGGCTCCGGGAACTAAGGTGAGCAAAGTCGCCGGTCTCAGCGACGACTTAGCCTTAGGTCTTTCGCGGAAAGTTCGCATTATTGCGCCGATTCCTGGAAAAAGCCGCATCGGTTTCGAGTTGCCCAACGATGAAAGGGTGCCGGTGAACTTAAGGGAATTAGTCGAAGATGCCCGTTTTCAGCGTTTAGCTGAAAAAGCACCTCTACCCTGTGTTTTGGGTCGCGATATCGTCGGAGCCCCGCTTTATGCCGATTTGGCGGGGATGCCCCATGTGATCGTGGCGGGCGCTACAGGAGCGGGTAAGTCTGTCGGCTTGAATGTGATGCTTTCTAGCCTGCTCTTCACCCGCTCTCCCGAAGATCTTCGGTTGTTGATGATCGACCCCAAAGTAGTTGAGTTGGCTCCCTTTGATAAAATTCCCCACCTTCTACTGCCTGTTGTGACGGATATGAAGCAGGCGAATCTCGCCTTAAAGTGGGCTGTTGATGAGATGGAGCGTCGCTATCAATTATTTGCCGACGCCGGCACGAAAAATATCACCACCTACAATCGCTACGTGAAGCGGGTGGCGGCCGGCGAAGTCCCGCCACCGAAGAGTGAGATGGTGGAGAGTACTGACGAGAATGGCGAGATGGTGATGATTCCGGCCAGCAAAAACGGAAGTGATGGGGTCGAACTGCCGGAAAAGATGCCTTATATTGTGATCGTAGTCGATGAATTTGCTGACTTGATCATGCAACAAGGCAAAGAGGTGGAGGCGTCGGTGGCCCGCCTTGCCCAAAAGGCCCGAGCTGCGGGTATGCATGTCATCTTAGCAACTCAACGTCCAAGTGTGGATGTAATCACGGGGATGATTAAAGCGAACTTTCCCTCACGAATTGCTTACCGTGTAGCCCAGAAGGTAGATAGTCGTACGATTCTCGACGAGATGGGTGCTGAGGTGCTCTTAGGGCGTGGTGATATGCTTGTGAAGCTGAATGGCTCGACGGATACCAGTCGCGTGCAGTGTCCCTTTGTCTCCGAAGAAGAGGTGAGTGATTTGACGGCGCACTTACGGACTCAGGGTGAGCCCCAATATCAAGAATCGATTTTAGAGGAGCCGGAGGCCGACGAGATAGACCCGGCAGAAGAGAAGGTCGATGCACGCTTTGATGAAGCTGTGGCTATTGTCCGTGATACGGGGCGTTGTTCCACTTCGTGGCTACAGCGCAAATTAACGGTTGGCTACAATCGAGCAGCCAAAATGGTTGAAATGATGGAGAACCGTGGCTACGTCGGGCCAGCCAACGGCTCAAAAGACCGGGAGGTCTACCTGCCCTCCCCCTAGAAGCAGTCTCCAGGGACGGGCGAAGAAAGAGAATCTTCGTCGGAAGCTGCGAGCGCGAAGTTTTCCCAACTTCTCCGGCTTGGTGTCTATTCTTTCATCGACTCTCTAAGGTATAGTTCTCGCGCTGATGTCATTCTTGCTCGCTCACTTGCCTTTGCCCCTGGCCACAGATCCCGAGGGGGTGATTGCGGCTTTGCAGGCTGCTGATGCCCATGCTCGCCATGGAAAGGACGAGCATGCGATTGCTTGGGTTGAGCGAGCTGCAAGCCTGGCGCGTCAGCATGGCTTTCATCAGCGCGCTGCGGAGATTGAAGAGCCTCTCCACCATCTAGAGCAGCGGGAAGCCTTGAGTGCGTCTTCTCCAAGTGTGGGCGTTGTCACCACGCCTCCCCGAACACAGACAAGTTCCTTGAGGCCATCTTTTTCGGCTCCGCGTGCGGAGTCTCTTGAATTTGACGACCTAGATATTGATGTTGAGTTTGATGAGCCCGAAGACGACTTTGGAGAAGCAGAATTAGTCTCAGAGACTGATTTGAGTTCGTTCGCTCCGCAAGACCGAGAGTTGAATCAGAGTCAGCCCCAGTCGCCGAGCCGTCGACCGATCGACTCGCGTCCTGACGCACGCGATGTGGAGCCGATTGATGTCCCCTTGAATGGTCCGGTTCTCGACTTCGACGCCACAACTGCCGCCGAATTTGCAAATTCCGTAGCCGCACCAATCTCCGATCAGGACTCTTCGGCTCTCGAAGAAGAGTTAGGTGTGGATCTTTCGATTGATTTGCGCGCACCTGGTGTACCGCGAGGGTTTGGCGTTCCGTCATCGCAACCAGTCTCTCCTTCCTTGCCGTCAGAGTCTGCGGGGCCGAAAACCGAGCGAATGGGCCAGCATGAAACTCAAGCCGGCTCCCTGGCAGCACCTACTTCGGAACAAACAGCCATCACTGAATTGGCCCCTCCTCAGGCGGAAGACTTTTGGCAAGATTTGAACGATGAACTCACAGCTGACGAGGGTCCTGAGGGTATTCGCCTTGCTCAACCGCCGAGTATTGCGCCTGGTCCGGGACAAGTTGTGGGACGCGCCTCGGTGGCGCCGGCTGCGCCTCCGAGTGGTGGCTATCGCGCGGTGGAAGGACAGCCTTTTGATTTGGCTCCCTCCGCAGATCCACCAGCAACCCGCACTCATCGCCCACCGGGAGTTCAGGGGCGCGCCGCGATTGAACCCCCGCCCACGCCGGCGCCCACTCCCCAGTCAGATCAGATGCGGGAGCCTCCGCCAAGCATTGCTCCTCAAGCTCCCCTTCCCGAATGGGGGGACTCCGAATTTCCCTTACCAGGTACGGTTTCCTCGCGAGCAACGCTCCCAGACGACCTCTCTATAGCGCCGATCTCACTGGGTGGCCCTCCTCTGCCTCAACCCGCTGAAGTCCCTTTTCCTGAGGCTCAGGGCGAGGCCTTGCCGTTCGCAGAAGCTAGGGTTGACGAAGAGGAGTTGAAGCACGACTCATTGTTGCCTCTTTCTTTTCCTGACGGTGTTGGGGCCGGTGATTCGGCTCCTCCTACTCTTGGTGAGTTGGAGGCTCCGGTGCCCCCTTTGCCCCAGGTAGAGTCATTACCCGAAGCGATCGAGCCTTCGGCACCGGTCTCCTCTCCCGAGGGCACAGTCGTTGCTCGCGCCGTCGTTGATTCGGGAGAGGGTGCTCAAGCGATTCCGGATTTAGATTTTACTTCAGTCACAGATTCGAACGCCCCGGCTGCGCCCGAGGACGCTCATTCGCTCAATGCGACAGCTTCTGAACAAAAGCCTGCAGAAGAAGCCAAGATCGGCCCTTATGCTCTTGCCGATCTACCTGGTCTAGAAGACCTGCCCGAGGACGGTCAGGCACTGGCTGCCTCTCGGGCGAAAGAGTTGTGCTTGGAGTTAGGCGAAGAAGCAAGTGACTTCGCTTTGGCTCTAGTGCTCGCCGGTCGGATACAGGTGATGCCTTTGATTGCCGATGCAGGCTGCTCAACAGCGGGTCCTGGAGAAGTCCTCTTTTTTGAAGGCACCATGAGCGATTCGTTTGCCTTGCGCACCGTGGCCGTCGAGCCAGGCACAAGAGTTGCGACCCTCTCTTTCGATGATTGGAAAAATTTAACCCAGAATTGTCCTTGGGTTGTCGATGAATTGCGTCATGCCGGCGATCGCCTACAGACTTTCGCAGGCGCTGTCTTGGGCCCATTGGGGGACTATTTGGACGACACTTTTCGCTCAATGGTCTTCGAAAAGTGTCAAGCTCGGCGCTTATCTCCCCAGCAGCAGATTGCTGTCCAGGGCCAGCCAACCGATGGCTTTTATATTTTGGGTTCCGGAGAGTTAGAAGTATTTGGCGATGCTCAGCAGGGTTCGGAAGTCCTTGACCCTGGTGACTTTCTCTTTCCTGAAAATGTGCTGAGCGGCGCCGTTGCGGCGAAAAATGCTCGGGCAGGTCAACAGGGCGCGTTGGTTCTCTTTATCGATAGGATGGCGGTCCACGAGCTTCTGGCCACCTGCCCACCATTGATAGAACTTCTCGCTAGTTGAGTTCGAAGCCTTCCTCCAGCTTCGAAGCCTTCCTCCAGCAGAGTCTGCTACTTGCTTTCTGGAGCCTCCGGCTCGGGGGGCGAGTCTTGAGCCTTGGTCTTGCCTGAGGGGGCCGGGCTAGCAGAACTATCGACGGTAGAGGTTTTTTTCTTTTCAGCTTCTTCGGCCGCCGCTTTTGCTTTTTGTTCGTCTTCCCAAATCTCTGAGGGTGCCTTTTTCTGTCCCCACTCGCGATAAGAGACCATTGCCATGAAAGAGAGCAGAACGAGGATGCCAATAATATGAATTTGGCCCTCGACCTTTTGGTTGGCTCTGCGGCGGGTCACGGCCTCATAAATGAGGAACATAAAGCGACCACCGTCCAATGCCGGAAAAGGGAGCATGTTGAAAAAAGCTAGAGCGGTACTCAGGTAGCCGATGACGCTGAGGTAGCGCACAAGCCCTTCTTCTGCGGCGCGGCTTGTTTCTCGAAACATGCCGATGGGGCCACTAAATTGTGCCTTTTCTTTGCCTGTGAAAACTCGAGCCAAACTCTCGACCGTCAATTGGATAATCTTTGCGGGACGGGTGATGCCTAACCACGCAGCTTCGCCAATGGGGCGAGGTACGCGCTCGGGCAGAATACCAATTCTGCCGACCCCTTCATCGAGTTGAGGGGTGATTTCCAAGTTGATTGGTTGGTCATTGCGCTGGACCACCACTTGCAGGCTTTTGCCCGCGTTCGGCTGTATCAGACTCGGGATTTGCTTCCACTCTTTGATATCTTGACCTTCAATGCTGAGGATCGTGTCTCCGCTTTGCATGCCAGCGGCGGCGGCTGCTCGGTCAGGAACGACTTCTACTTGGCGCTCTGAGTACTTACCAATGAAAAGAAAGAGAGAGAAAAAGATCAACGCGGCAAAGACGTAGTTCGCTGCCGGGCCGGCCAAAATCGCCGAGATTCGTCCGACTAAACTGGCGTTCGCATAACTCCCTTTATCTTCGGGATCGATCTCCTCGAAGGGGTTCATGCCTGAGATTTGGACGTATGCTAAAAAGGGAATCAGGGCGACCTGGAAAACGGTATCGCTTCCCTTGGGGCGGTGTCGAATAATCGAAGGTCCAAAGCCAATGCTGAAGCGGTCAACCCGCATGCCGAACGCTCGGGCAGCGAAATAATGTCCGCTTTCGTGAACAATCATCAGGAGAGCCAGACCAAAAGCTGAAGCCAACATAGAGGGCAGTTATAGCCACGGGCTGAGCATGACGCCAAATAGGCTCGGAACTTCTCCTTGAAATGGCGACTCTCCAGGACAATTTCCCAGCGATGTTGCCTCTGCATTTTT
>JAKVCH010000178.1 GCA_022447485.1 Polyangiaceae bacterium
ACCGCTCGGGGCTCTCTTTCACCTCCAGGCGCTGATGGGGCAGAGAGAGCTACGGACGCGCCCAGGTCCAATTGATAGACTAAATGCTCTTTAGGCTTAAGGGTGACTTCTTCGCGACGAACCTGGAGGCCATCGTTGATGATGACAATCTCCACCCTACCAGGGTCGTAGGGAAGATCTAAGCCAAAGCTACCTCGCTCCATATCTCGACCATCAACAGTAACCCGTGCCGCCTGAGGCCATTCTGCTGGAAGCAGCAATTTGATTGTTGGAACAAGAGGATAAAGTCTCTCTGCTTGATCAGCAGCAAAAGAAGAACGAGGATCGCTTGCGGCAACGCGATCGGTTACCTCAACATAGCTCTCCCATGCTGACGCCAATTGACCCAATTTTTCATAGCAACGACCCAAGTTGAGGGCAGCACCAGCTGTTGGCTCGATTCGATGGCTTTCAGCAAAACGATCACAGGCGGCCTGCCAGTCACCTCGGGCAGCCGCACTCTTCCCGGACTGAAAAAGAGCTTCTGCTACCGCTTGCCCATGAGCTTCGTCTCCCCAATGAGACTCAATGAGGAGGGTACTCGGCGCCAATAAAGCAGCGATGAACCACAATTGCTTCATTCTAAGATATTTCTTGCTCATCACTTTAGTGGCGCTGATCAAATAAGTCGTTCATGGAAGGTTCGTCGGAAGGTTCGTCGGAAGGTGTCGCTGGCGGCGGAGGAGGAGGAGGTAGTGGGACAGATTGAGAAGATTGGCCTGCGGAAGATTTTTCCTTCAGAGCAGAGGACGAAGGAGCCGTCGCAAATCCGCCGGAAGGATTCTTTGGTCGCAACAACTCACCCTGGTTGCTTTTCGCCGAAGTATCCACTGCTGCGGGGGCAGCCGAGGGTTCTTTCAAAGTCTCTTTGCTGGACGTTGATTTCAAACGAACAGCACTCTTCGAGGCTGGTTCTTGTTTCTTGTCGCTAGCACTCAACTCTTCGCTGACCGGTAGCTTTTGCTCTCGATCCAGAACAGTCGATGGCTCTAACTGCGGTTCTTCTTCATTCTCCTCACGCTCGCCAGCCGGTGCAGCACCGATTGAAGGCTGAGCCGCACGTACAAGCCTCTGAGCATCTTCTGCCTGGGTTGGCTGAGCCTCTCGACTGGATTGGCTGGAGTACGCTGAAAAGAAAATTAATACAGAGGCAACAACAGCGACAATGGCGACACTAAAAACGAACCGCAATTGAGGCGTACCCCAGGTTCGACTCTCAGGGAGCTGGGGTTCCTCGTAGAGCAGCGGGAGTTCAGAACGCGGAGGAATATCCGAGGGAGTATCGTGAGGGGCCGGGAGCAATGGTAAGATTCTCTCGATCGCGGCATGCATCGCTCGAGAGCTTTGAAAACGCTCATCGGGCTCATAGGACAGAGCCGTATCAACTAATTCAACAAGCTCCCGTGGAACCTCGGAAAGGCAACTGCTCAGAGACGGAGCCGTTGCCGAGATAGCTAATGCAAGTTGCTCACTCGATGACTCACTCTCGTGAACATGCCGACCACTTAATAGAGAGAATAAGGTCGCTCCTACAGAGTAAATATCTGTTCTCTCATCTACGTCATCCCACCGCGCACGAGCTTGTTCTGGTGCACAAAATGCCGGCGTTCCCATAAAGGAACCAAATTGAGTACCACCATGCTCATCGCCTTGATTCATGCGAGCAATCCCAAAGTCAAGGATCTTCACCATCCCCGAAGTCGTCAGGAATATATTATCTGGCTTAATATCTCGATGGACAATGCCTTGGTCGTGAGCACTAGCGACAACATCTAATATTTTCTGAGTCAGGAGCAACGCATCACGGTTCTCAAGAACTCCGCCTTTTCGGTTCACTCGTTGCTCTAATGTTTCACCAACAAGAAGCTCCATCACCAGAAAAGCGGTACCGTCTTCCCCCATATAGTCATCAAGAACACGGACCGCTCCGTCATGACGAATCGTATTGGCGAGATAACCCTCCCGCAAAAACCGCCGCCTGGTATTTTCATCTAAAGACCACTGAGGGTGTAACAGCTTAATCGCGACGCGATTACGATTCCGATGGGTGGCTTCGTAAACGGCCGCCATTCCCCCAACACCGATCACTCGATCGAGATGCCACTTATTACAAAGAGTTGTACCAACCCGGGCTTCGGCTTTTTCTATGACGGCCTGTGAAAGCATGAATGATGAATTCTCCCCCGACAGCTGCCCGCCGGCGGCGAGACTCTAGCCTCCTAGGAGGATGGTTTGAAGAGGCGTCGTGCAAGCTGACAAACACTTTGGTCAGTTCCCAGGCCATGAGCGATCTCTGGAGGGTTCTGGCACAATAAATCTAGAGAAAAAAACCTAGAATCCTTGACACCATCGCCGGCGCGCACCTCCCACGACTTCGCGAGAAATAACACCCTCAAGTCAAAGTGTAAGTGAGTAGGCTCAGAGCCAATTGCGGGAATCTGGTGAATGTCGATATCAAATAGAGGTTGCAAGACCTCTACCTGCTCAAGCCCAGTTTCCTCATGAAGCTCTCGGCGAGCTGCTGCAACAAGGCCGGTATCACTCAACTCCAAATGACCGCCAGGCTGAAGCCACATGCCGAGCTTATTGTGCTCGATCAATAAGAGAGAATTTCTGTCGGGAGCTAAAACAACGGCACTCGCCGTAAAGTGCCCGGGGTGAAATTCCTGACGCGTCAGGAAGCGACCTGGTGACACTATCGCCTCAGGATCGCCTGGAACGAATAGCTCCTGGACACGTCGAACTTTCTCTTTCGGTAAGAACGAACGGTGGAGCCCAATTTGAGTGTGAATATCCTTCGCCAGCGAATCAGAATAGAGATGCGTCTCAGACATGGGAATTGATTGATCGTTGCTCGAGTGACTCTAGAGAGGAAAAGAAAGTAGATACCGTTGCCGAAAGGCTTTCCCGGGGGCTACTTCTCTCCGTCCAGTTATTTGCTCTCTCTTGAAAGAAACGCAAGCCCTGCGATTGCATAAAGTAACTGTCTCAGTCAGCATCACCGGGTGACGCTCTCACGAAATGACCTGGGTTGGTCTGAATACTTCGAGGCACAGCTTGACGAACTCGATGATGCTCTGATTCCAGCACGAATCATCGGGCAACACCGAAGAGAATGGGATCTCGGGGGCTTGGACGGTGTCGAAAGGGCTGTTCTCGCAGGACGACGCTGGGATCCTGAAAAGGAAGCTGCCCCCGACGAGGCCCAACCAACGGTTGGTGATTGGGTTGCAGTCAGACTTCCTCAAGATCACGGGACCCGCTCACCTACCGCGGCGCCTCTTCAGCATGCTCAGGCAAAGCCAACGGGACCACCGGTGATCGAGCATGTGTTCCGAAGGCGGACATTCCTCCAACGGTCCTCGATGGCGCGGCGCGGGCAAAGGCAAACTATTGTCGCGAATGTTGATACTGTGTTTATCGTCGCTGCTTTTGCCCGAGAAGATTCTCATGAGTCAGTCGCGAAAAGAAGCATCCACCCACGCCGTCTGGAGCGCTACGTAACGGCAGTTCGCAATGGCGGAGCTCAGCCAGTGATTGTTTTGAATAAATCCGATCTGGCGCCAGATTGCGAAAAAACCGCAGCGGCATTGAGAGAGCGACTGAAAAATATCAAAGTTTTGACAGTCAGTGCTACCAGCCATCACGCCATGGATGAGTTGGTTGCAACCGTTCGCCCGCAAAGCACCATCGGGCTAGTTGGTCTCTCAGGAGTCGGAAAATCAACCATCGTGAATGCTCTTCTAGGCAGTGATGTGCAAAAAACATCTGCAACCCGAGAATCAGATGCTCGAGGACGGCACACAACGACTCATCGTGAGCTTTTCAGCACGCCATCTGGGCTATTGTTGATTGACACGCCGGGAATGCGCGAATTCGCCTTGGCAGACGTGACTCCCGAAGACTTGCTCGCATTTGAAGATATTGCCGAGCAAGCTCAACATTGTAAGTTTAGAAATTGTAGGCACCAAAACGAGCCCGGTTGCGCTGTACAAGCCGCCGTCCTCCAGGGGCTCTTTTCCGAAGACCGTGTAGAAAACTATCGCCACCTATTGGACGAGCTGGAAAAGAAAGCGAAAGCCGAGCCCAGAAAGCGCACTCAAGGCGCCGCAAAAAAGAGCTGGAACCGCAAGAATCGGAGCGCCCGCGCCCATCAGCGCGGCGGGGGTGATGAAGAAGACTGGTAAACCTATTACAGTTTCACTTGAACGAGTGGCAAGTTGACCCCTTGGACCTTGCCAAACAACCCGACGCAAATGCGCAGGGAAAAAGCGTACGTTTTTTTGCTCTTGAGGGAAAAGACGGTCCATCGACTGAACAAAGTGAGCCAGTGCTCTCAAGCTAGGCTGAATAGGTCCGTTTTATTTTGGTGAACGGGAGCCTTTCTCGTGAGGAAAAAATGAAAATGGGACAGAAAGCACTTTTTCTGGGCATCGACGACGAAACCTTTCGTTCGCTGCAAAATAGCTTGCATCAAGAGCCTTACGGGCTGCTTGCTGCCCAAGATCTAGGACAGGCCTGGGATGCACTGCAGCAAAGCTGTCCCGACGTCGTGCTCGCTCTTGAAGACAATTCATCAGGCTCAGGAGTCTCGTTCTTAAGCGAGGTGCAAAAGAAATATCCCCACTGCGTGCGGCTGCTCATCACTGATGGCTCCCAGGTGGAGCCGCTGATCAAGGCAGTCAACGAAGCCCAGGTCTTTCGCATATTAAAACAGCCACTGAATGCGGCACCTCTCGCCAAAATACTTCGAGAGGCAATGATGCTAGCGCGAGTCACGACCGCTCAAGAGGCCGTATGGAGCGCTGCACGTAAGCAAGAAGAAGCCATTCGTCACTTGCAAGAGCCCGATAGCCTGGCGACTGCCCAAACAGATCAGGTGATTCTTCAATCGCGCCATGCAGGAGCATCGACCCTCGACCTTGACTCATCAAACCGCATTGGCGAGCTCCCCGAAGAGAAGGCAAAGCGCCTCAGCAGTCGGGAATTAGAAATTGTCCAAGCTCTCTCTTCTGGGCAAAGAGTCAAAGACATTGCTCAAGAGCTCATCATCAGCACCCATACGGTCCGCAACCACCTCAAAGCTATCTACCGCAAACTCAATGTTCGCTCTCAATTCGAGCTGATCAGCCTGATGGCTCGCCACTCAAAAGACGCCTAGGACGGCCCAACCCGCAAGCTCTCGGGCTATGAGCGCTCCTTAGCGCTGCAGGGCTCTCGGCTGCGTTCATGCTCTTCATGGGTGTTTTATGACCTGTCATAATACGCTCTTGAGCGTCCCGAGGGCAATGTCTTCCGGCCGAACCACGCCCAGCTTAGCGTCTATCGCCTGAGTCCTGTGCGGCCCTCAACGCGTGCAAAATGCAAGCTCCGGAGAGCCAAGTTCGAGGCTACGAGCCTGATCCCGCTCAAGAACCCTGGCGGCGATTCTGAGAAAAGGAAAGCAGAGCATAGGGCTGACTACGAGCAGGTCGACCAAGAGCAGCCCTTCATGAGGACCAGCTGACAGCCCCATTTTCGCTATTTGGCTAAAATTTCACGAAGGAATTGGCTCGCGCGCGCCTTCAGCCGCCCCTATCGGCCAAGCTCAACGAACTTCAACAATGCCTGTATCGAGGGAGATTCCCAAACGATTGACAATTAATTCGAGAAGATAGCGAGGAGGACATCACCAGTCCGCCTCTCAATCCAATCATCTGCGCAGAATCGAGAGCAATGCCCACCCCAGAGTACCCCAGTAACGCAGGGGCCCACCCTGGCAGAGCTGTAGAAATCGGAAACTTCCTAACACGTATTAAAACAGCTTCCTCAGAAGGCCCAGCCCTAAGAGCAAAGACAAGGATCTTACCCAGCCACCGAAATCACCCTGCGGGGTAAATTGGTAGAACTCGACGAGTCGACTAGCTTTGCGCCCGCATCCGGTGTCTGCAGACGGGTATTCTCAGCCAAAACAACTCCAACTGAGGAATCACTCAGTCGAATTTCTTCCCAGTCTTTGCCTGGAGCCACCAGCTTTGAGTAACGACCCAATCAAACAACACAACAACTGACTCACGACAAAGCTGCAAATAATTTGTAGGTTGATGATAGTCCAGGACATGATACAGACATCACGGTTGGCGAGTTCAAGTCTGCAAGCTAGTTCTCGTCGTGTTCAAGACACAATTGATGTGAATCTCACATCAATTCAGTTCTCGCTGATTGGCGAGGTAGACCACAGGGAGTTCTCTCCCCAGCAGATCGAGAAAGGCCCATCATGGCATCAAGAAAAACAGCCAAGAAAACTGCGAAAAAAGCAGCGAAAAAGGTAGTAAAGAAAGCAGCGAAAAAAGCTGCTCCTAAGAAGGTAGCTAAGAAGGCTGCTAAGAAATCCGTCAAAAAGACGGCCAAAAAAGTGACCAAGAAGGTCGCTAAGAAAGCTGCTCCTAAGAAAGCTGCTCCTAAGAAGGTCGCCAAAAAGTCGGACGCTTCTGATATCCGCCAGGGAGACAAGGCTGCATTCGTTCGT
>JAKVCH010000179.1 GCA_022447485.1 Polyangiaceae bacterium
GATCGACACAACTCTTCAGAGTTCCCATCTCCTCGTCGATGCGCTTGTGGGGACAGGACTCAACCGTGTGCTCCAGGGCCGCTATCGTGAGTTTATCGAGGTGATGAACCGGAGTGGCGTCCCCATCATCTCACTGGACCTCCCGAGCGGGCTAGATGCAACAAGCGGTGGGGTGTACGGTTGCATTGTCCGGGCAACACACACAATTACCTTTGGTCATCTCAAGCGGGGGCTGCTCACCACCTATGGCCATGAATACGGCGGTAATCTCACCGTCTCTCACCTCGGCGTTCCCTCGACACCTCTTGCGGGACTGCAATGTGACGCTCATCTTTTAGAGCTCCACGACGTCATCGATGCTCTTCCCAGTCGCTCTCCAACCATACACAAGGCGCAAGCCGGACGCGTCGGAATTATTGGAGGGAGTAGCGGTACCGTTGGAGCAGCTCGCCTCGCCGCTCACGGCGCCTTACGAGCTGGAGCCGGACTCGTAACGATAGCGAGCCATCCGCAAACAGTCGAAGAACTCGAACTAAGCGTCCGCGAAGTCATGACTAAGTCATTGAACGGAGATGAAGGTGATTCAGAATTCCTAAACAAACTGGATACCCTCGTCATCGGGCCTGGTTTGGGTCGCTCTGAACAAAGTCGAAACTTCCTCGAGCAATCACTGAAAACCGCGATCCCTCTCGTCATCGACGCGGACGCTCTTCACCTTCTTACCGAGGTTTGGCGCCCCTCGTTCGTCAAGAAAGACCAAGATCATTCGCTTCGAGTCCTCACGCCCCATGCTGGAGAGGCAGCCGCACTCTTAGGTACAAACAGTGAGGCTATCGAGGCCGATCGCTTCGACGCTGCCAAAGAAATTGCCAGGAGATTTCAGTCGTTCGTTGTGCTCAAGGGCTCACGACCGATCTTGGTTGGCCCAGAAGGCCCCTGGTATATCTCTGCATTTGGCAGCCCTGCCCTGGCGACTGGCGGCTCAGGAGATATTTTTTCGGGCTTACTCGGGGGCATGATGGTCGGAGCAGGGACGCCGGCTGAAATCGTCCGGCGAGTGCAGCTAAGCTTGGTGCTCCAAGGCCGAGCCGCAGAAGAATGGACCAAGCAACACGGTTTGGAAGGTTTGATTGCATCCGAAATTGCTGATCTTATTCCGCAAGTCATCACAAGCCTGCGCCAGCAAGCATGACGCGATTGCTATTTGTTTTTCCAAGCCAAAGCTGGCCTTAACAAGGGCTCTGGGGAGGAATCGACTCAAGATTTAATTGCACCAGCAACAAATTGATCCATTCTTAAGGAATGGGAGATGGTGCGGAGAGCCGAAAAACTGATGCAGTCCTCGCGCTGTCTCAACTCCCCCGTGAGTGCACTGAACAGAATTGGGAACTCTGGGCTAGTGCAGCGGTTGGCTACGCTGAATGGCTCCTCGAAGAGGCAGAACGCCGAAAGTTACCGGACGAAAAAGCTCGTCAAAAACAATTGGCCGATCTCCTTCGAAAAGACCGCGCCCGGTTATTTTCTACAGCACTCACGGATCGCTTCTTCAGAACGACAGACAGCAGCCGCGCTCTAACCACTCTCATCGACCTAATAGAGCGAAGCGAATGTCTCGGTGAATTACCTCTCCTCGAGCGAATTGAACTACGTGCAGCACGCCTCTTCGGCCAGGCAGTGCCCGAAATCACTCGCCAAGCCGTCGCTCATAAAATCAAAGAGGAAGCAAGTGCCTATCTGTGGGTCAGCGACCCTGAATCGCTGACGGCGGAGGTCCTCGATAGCGGAGAGAACCAATCGATCAATTTAAACAATTTAGGCGAAGAAGTCTTAGGAGAGAGCCGAGCGTTGGGGCGCTGCAGAGAGTACCAGTCGATTGCCGCCCAGGAAGGTGTGTCGGCTATCAGTCTCAAGTTATCGTCGATAGACTCTCACCTTGATGTTCTCGACTTCGATGCCTCGATCCAACGCTGTGTCGAGCGCGTGGCCAAGATTGTGAGCTTCTGCAAGAAGGTCAGACCCTCACCGCCACTCTTCTATCTCGACATGGAGAGCTATGCCGACGTTGAAATCACCGTGGAGGTTCTCTGTCAGCTGCTCGGGCGCTTTCCTGACATTCGCTTTGGAGTGGCACTGCAAGCCTACCTACCTGAGTCTTGGAACATACTTCAACGTCTGATTCAGGTCGCCTCGAGCCGGAAGGGCCGGAATGAGCCAGTGCGTATTCGCCTTGTGAAAGGTGCCAACCTGCAAATGGAGCGAGTTGAGGCATCATTCAACCGCTGGGCGGTGCCTACTTTCAAATGCAAGGCAGATGTCGATGCGAACTTCAAGCGATTGCTCCGCGCAGCAGTACAAGCCTGCGACCAGGGGTGGATCAGATTGGGGGTAGGCTCGCATAACCTCTTCGATATTTCCTATGCCCTGTTACTCCAAAAGAGGATGGAGCGACCGGACTATCTCAGCTTCGAAATGCTCCACGGGATGGTAGGAGCTCTCGGTAAAATCGTTGAGGAAATTAGCGGGAGCCTCTTGGTGTACACACCCATCGTGAGTGAGGGAGAATTCAACGCAGCGGTTGCGTATCTCGTCCGCCGCCTCGACGAAAATACCGCGCCAGATAACTACCTCAGAGAAGCCCCTCATATTCTGCCAAAAAGCGAAAGCTTCGAGCGCCAAGCCGCTCTATTTCGCGTCGCATTAGAAAACTCCTTCTCCACATTTGAGTCGACCTACCGTCGCCAAGATCGCTCTCTCTCGATGAGCGATCCGCATTCCGGAGCGAAAGAGGAAAATAGCGGACTCAAACTCAAAGAGGATTTTCTCACTTTTCAGAACTCATCAACAACAGATTGGACCAGAAGCCAGAATCGCCATTGGCTCAACCGAGCGCTCACCCAGCAACAGGCTCAACGACCAGAGGTGAAGCCTCTCTTCGCAGATGGTCAACAAGCAGTCAGCCTGCCGGTCCTTGCCGGATTTGACCCATCCAATCCCGGGTATTCCTATCCTGTTACCTGGGCCAATGAAGAAGAGCTTTTGCGGGCCATTGAAGCAGCTGACAAAGCGCAAGAGAATTGGTCCGAACGCCCTCTCGACGAACGAGCAGCCTTATTGCGTCGAGTTGCTCAAGAGCTGGAGGAGAAAAGAGGTGAATTGATAGCAGCAATGGTGCTCGATGCTGGAAAAATACCCCGAGAGGCAGATGCCGAAGTAGCAGAGGCGATTGACTTCGCGCGCTACTACGCAACCCAAACCGAGTCATTAAAGGGTCAACAGGGCCGGGGTGTTGTTGCAGTTATTTCACCGTGGAACTTTCCCCTGGCGATCCCTCTGGGTGGAATATTAGCGGCTCTCTTGGCGGGGAACACTGTGATCTTTAAGCCTTCACCCGAGACCCCCTGGGTCGCCCAACTAGCGGCCCAAGCTTGCTACCGAGCAGGAGTCCCTCGCTCCGTCTTGCAATTTCTGCCCCTCGAAAACGAAGTCGCCAGTCGTATCGTTGAGGACGAGCGCATCGAATCTATCGTGTTAACAGGTTCCAGTCGAACGGCTCGCAGCTTTTTGAAAAAGACCCCTCACTTACGTCTGATGGCTGAAACCGGAGGGAAAAACGGTCTCTACGTTAGTCCCCTTTGCGACCGGGACGAGGCCATCAAAACGATCGTACAGAGCGCCTTTGCACACGCAGGTCAAAAGTGCAGCGCACTCAGCGTGCTCCTACTCCACCGAGAACTCTACGATTCGCAAGAATTCCGACAACAACTCGTCGACGCCACGGCAAGCCTCAAGGTCGGCTCAGCCTGGAGTCCTGGAGTGAACCTCCCTCCGCTGATTCGAGCGCCCCAGGACGCTCTCGCCCACATCCTCGATAAAGGCCAAGACTTCGGACGATGGTTGATTCAGCCACGTATCGACAGTCATAACCCTCAACTCATGCACCCAGGCATTCTTTGGGACGTTGAGCGGGGCAGCCGCCCTCAACAACAGGAACTCTTTGGGCCCATTCTGAGCGTGGTCAAAGTGGACAGTTTTAGCGAAGCAATGCAAACGCTGAACAGCACATCCTATGGGCTCACAGCCGGGCTGCACTCTCTCTCCGAAGAGGAGCAAGAGGCTTTCGTACAATGTGCCCAGGCGGGCAACCTCTACATCAACCGCCCCATCACCGGTGCCGTCGTCGGGCGCCAGCCCTTCGGAGGGTATCGAGGAAGCTCCTTCGGCTTGGGATTGAAAGCGGGCGGGCCTGACTACGTCCTTCAATTCAGCCAACCCCTGAGAGACATGGGCAACCTTCGTCATCGCGCCCAAAGCTCAGAGGAAGAGGTCATTCGCTCACGAAAAGAATCCTACCAACAAGCCTTCGATGATCACTTTGGTAAACTTCACCACGGTACGCATGTCTATGGCGAACGTAATTGGTGGCGTTATCTTCCGGGCCCCTGTGCCCTAGTTCTCGGCAAGAACGCTTCGAGTCTCGATATCCACTCAGCTCTTTTAGCTCGACTGATAAGTCAGAATCAGCATCCGGTCTTTCTACTGGATGATGATGGTCTGAGGAATGTTGAGAGTTTGGTCGCTGCCACCGACCCTGACGCCCGCCCGTTGCGTATGAGGAGCCGAGACCTTGCAACTCAGGCTCTATCCCGCGGTATTGAGCGGCTTCGTGTGGTCGGTGAACTGGAAGCAGAGGCACAAGCGGCAGCCGCCGCGGGTGATCTGAGCTTAGTGATGGATCCGGTCACGGACAACGGACGCCAAGAGCTGGCCCCCTTCGTCTCGGCGCAGACAATCAGTGTCGCCTACCATCGCCACGGTAATACCTCACTCACCCAACTGAGCTCCTTGGAAGAAGTCATCCTCAGCGACGGTCTGCGCTCTCGCTAGCCTCGCCTTTCGGCTTTCTCGAAAGCACCAAGCCCATTTGCTCAACAAAAAAGGAGGGGGAGCCCATTGCCCCTCCTCCTCTGCAGCCCAGCCCGATGGCTTAGAACTGGATATTCGCTCCGACCGTCAGCTCGGGGTATCCCATGCGCACCAGGAGCCCAAAACGACTGAACTGAAAACGACCGATGGCGTTAAAGACCGGATGAACGCGGAAGACATTTCCAATCGTAAACTCCATACCTAGCTCGGGCCCCACAGAGATGATTTCGTGAACATAAAAGTTCCACTGTGCGGCAACCGGTAGAGAGACATCAAAGGTACCGTCAAAGAACGCCATCTGCGCACCGAAGTTGATGGCCATATTATTATTGATGGTCTTGATGGGCCCGTTGTGCATGAAGGGAATGCTTGCCCTCAATCCAAAACCACCAGTTTCATACCAATTGCCATGGAGGTAAAAAATATTCGGCTCGAGCTCGAATTTATAGCGGTTGTGCTGTCCCGGTGTACTTGCAACGGAAGCCTGGGCGTCAGCAACCCCCAGGCTAAAACTTACACCCGCTGCCAATAAGGCTGTCGCCATAAAAACGACGATCTTTTTCAGTCCTTTGGTCCGCATCCTTACTCTCCCTTAACCGCGTGAATGACTTCGAGCCTAAAAGAGCAGAGACCCGCCAGCAAATCGACGTAATTTCTGCCTCTGTTCTGCAACAACGTCCGTTGAACAAAAGACTTGAGCTAACAAAATTTGAAAAACCAAATGGAAGGCTCCGGCCTCTCGCGCCCAAAGGCAGGCTCAAGAGCAAAGGAGTCGAGGGAAGAGCGCTTATTGAAGTTATCTACTCCGGCCTGAATGATAAGTCATGGCCCCCTACTGCGTCGCGGCTTAGTTTGATGAACGCAGACTATCGCAGGTTATACGAACGTGGCAGACTTCGCTCATGCTTGCGATCATGAAGGGTATCCTCTCCCCCGAGGCATTGCGGACCATCAACCAAAAGTTGGCAGGCGAAGACTTTGATGATGGGAAAAAGACTGCCAAAGGCTTCGCCCGTGAAGTAAAGCACAACCTCCAGCTCGACCCGAATCGACCGGTCGCACAAGAGCTGGCTGCTCAGGCGCAGAAGATCATTCTTCAAGATCGCGCCTTTCATGCACTCACTTGGGCAAAAAAAATGCAGCCTCTTCGCTTTTGTAAATACGAAGTGGGGATGGGCTATGGAGAACATCTTGATCTTCCCACCATGGGCTTTGGCAACGCTTTGATGCGAACGGATATCTCGATGACAATATTCCTAACTCCTCAAAGCTCCTATGAAGGCGGCGAGCTCGTCTTTCAATCAGAGTACGGAACGAAAAGCATCCGCGGAGATGCGGGCGATGCGATCATCTACCCAGCCAATATGATTCATCAGGTCAACCCCGTCACTCGCGGCGAACGAGTCGTGGCCATCACTTGGCTAGAAAGCCGCGTTCGAGAGCCCGCTCAACGCAAGATCCTCTATGAAATGCAGCATGCACTGAACCAGCTCGATGGCCGACATGGGGCAAGTCCAGAACTACTGACGCTCCGCAATAGCCTCTACCAGCTAACCAGACGTTGGGTAGAATAGAGACGTCACGCAGAATCAAGAGACGTCGTGCAGAATCA
>JAKVCH010000018.1 GCA_022447485.1 Polyangiaceae bacterium
CGACCTGGCGTGACCGAAACCTGCGACGGAGTCGACCAGGATTGCGATGGCGAAATCGACGAGGGAGCATCTGTTTTTTGCCAGCTCGACAACGCCGTCTCGCAATGCCAGCTCGGCCAGTGTCGGGTCTTTAGCTGTCTGCCCGGCTATGAAAACGCCGACAACGACGCAAGCAATGGCTGTGAGCGCGCCATCCCAGAAATTGAGCTCAAGTTAGGGACCAGCTGCTCAACCGATGTTGATTGCGCAGACGGTAATTATTGCAACGGCGTAGAAAATTGTATTGGCGGTGAGTGCTGGCGAGGTGCAGAAATCAACTGCTCCTCTCCCACTGTGCTTCAGGGTAACGCAACCATTGCGAGCGGTACCGACCTGAATAACTTGAAGGGAATTGAGGTGATCACCGGAGATTTGACGATTGCAAGCAGCCTCCTCGACTCACTCGTCGGTCTCGAATCTCTCCGCGTTGTTGCCGGCAACCTCATCATTCAAGACAATGCTCAACTCAAGAGGCTCTCAGGTTCTGCTCTTTCTGAGCTGGAAACCGTCGGTGGCACCCTCTTGATTACGCGGAATGATGCACTCATCAATACCGACCTCCCCTCACTCACCTCGGTCGGGAGTCTCGCGATTTTCGATAATTCTGCACTCGAAGAGCTCACAGGCTTCGCTAAGTTAGTGAGTGTTGAGACAGCCCTCGTGATTGGTGCAGACGGCTTAGAACGAATCAACGCATTTCCAGAACTGGTGCGTATCGGAGGAAGTAATTCAGGAATAGTCGACCTCGGGATCCTGAATGCAGATAGTCAGCCTCTTACGCTCGAAGATACCGGGTGTGAAGGTGGAGGCTTCCTCGTGCAGTCAAACGGCACGATGACGGAGCTCGTACCGCTCCCCAAGCTTGAGGTAATCGAGGGTGGGCTTTGCATCTATGAAAGTACCCTCGAGAGCATCAATTTCCCTGTCCTCACCGATATTGGTGCTGATGTGAACCTTGTTTCGGAAAGTGTAACGGAGATTCTCTTTCCTCAATTAGGTCAAGTCGGAGGCGCCCTCTCCTTCCTCCCCGAAATCACAACAGCGCTTCCGGTCGAACGCATTGAATTTCCCCAGCTCAGCGTCGTTGGAGATGCTGTAGGGTTTAACTTGAGGACACGCTCTCTCGAGACGCTTGACCTCAGTCGTCTCAACAGCGCCGGGCGCATGACTTTCTATCTATCTGGCACTGGTGAACCGCCTGTAGCAACAGAGGTTCGTCTCAGTTCTCTCGAAAGCGTGCTGGATTTCGAGATGACGATAGAAAATAAATTTTCCCTCGCCGAATTCAACTTACAGTCACTAGAAACCGTGGGCTGTGGTCTCCGAATCAACACGGATGACGCGATGTTAAATAGTATTCGACTGACCGCCTTGACCTCGCTCAACACCACGGGCTGCGCAAATTTGGATGGGCCTCCTCAACCTTGGCTGGTTTACGACGGGAGAGCCGACTCTCTTGAAGAGTTTCTTGCGACAAGCTTGAGTGAGGCGCCTGGCATCAGCATTACTTCTGAAGCTGACGTTCAACAGATCAATATTTCAAGCAACCTGGGAGCGAGCGAAAGCCTCACACTCGACCGTCTCACGCTCAAAACATATGCCGACACCCTGGAAATTTCGAAAATTAGTATCGTGAATGATGACCTGGAATTTTGCGTGACCCCCGATGGCGCTTGCGAAGAATACGATCGCCTAAGCGCATCGCTCTCTAGCGAACCTTCTAGCTGCAACTGCAACTAGTCAAAAACAGCATCTCGACCTTCTCGGTACGGAAAACTCCGAGCTACTCTCCGCCAAGCTCCTCCTGATTGGCGGCAAATTTCTTGGGTAGTGCTAACCTTCCAAAAAATCGCGACCAGGAGGCAGGAGGATAGCAGTGAAAACGACTTTATCATTGAAAAGACAAATGCAGCGGTTCGCTCCTCTCTATTGCTGCCTCATTAGCCTCAGCGGTTGCCAAGAAAAATCGAACGCGAGTCAAGAGTGGCCCCTCGCTACGACTGAATCGAGCCCGGAAAATTTGGGCTGGTTGGGAGAAGCAGAATGCTGTGGTGAAGACCCTCATGCCGTGGACGGCGCTGGACTGCCTGATGGTCGGGTCGCCTTAGTTGGTAAAAGCTTCCTGAAACCAGAAGAGGAAAACACTCTCGCCAGCTCGCCCTTTCTTGTTGTTGTACAACCCGCTCGCGGTCGGCAGAATACCTGGGCGGAGCCGGATGCAATCTCTATCCGCTACGCACCGGCAAGTCAGGGCGCTTTTCTGCAAGTCGTCACCATGCAAGAAAAGCTCTATGTCGTAGGACATGAAGGGTCGCCGCCCCAGGCAAAACTTTGGGTCTTTAGCTCCGCCTCGGGCGAACTCTTGACCAGCCTCCTCCTCGACGCGGCAACGGCAGGCGAGGCTTCGGCATTCGAGAGCATCACTCCTGATTCTCAGGGCGGCCTCTATCTCGGAGGAGTGCAGCAGAGCAACGTCGATGCCTTCGAAGGATTTAAATCCTATGGGAACGTTACTCGAGGTCAGGCCGTTTTGGTTCACCTCTCGGCCTCCTCCTTAGATTCTACCTTACTTCCCGAAAGACCCGATGACATCTTCTCCTTCCCCGATTGGGTCTCCTTCAAGAGTCTCAAGGCACTATCAACGGGCAGCGTGGTTGGCGTTACATCCACTCGAGAAGAGGTTTCGGCTGTTATCCAGATAGCGGCGAATGGCGCAGAGGAATGGCGCTATCTCGAGCCTGGTCCCTACGAAATTACAGACGTCGCAATCGATGCCCAAGAAGAACCGAACTTCCTCCTCTCTGGTCATGGCGGCGATGATACTATCGACGGCCATGTAACTCGTCTCAACGCCAAGGGCGAGCCTATTTGGAGTCGCAGTTTCGGAAACTCAGGTTACAACAACGATTCTGACGTCAGCTTACTGAGCGCGCCTCGTTCACTCATTTATGATGAATGTTGGGGCATTCAAGTCGATGCTCAGGGTCGTGCTTACTTGGCCTGCGGAACAGGAATTGAAGGCTGCGACAGCTTAAGCGGTCGCGAAAAGCGCGACTGTGAAAATGACCCTCGCGTGCTCTGGCGAAGTCTCTGCATTTCCTTCTCACCCAACGGTGACGAATTGTGGCGAAGAACGGAGAGCTTTGTCGAGCAGGGCACACGGAGAGAAAGTGCGGCAGAATACCTGCTTTTCAACAGTGAGGGCGAACTAGAAGTGGTTCAGGACCATGATTTTGGCATCGGTCTTTTATCTCTGAGCTCGGTTGACTAGGCCGGCAAAAGCTTAACTACTTTTCGCCGTGCGTCTTCTGTTTTGGCGCCGACCTCGACTGCGCAAGGACGGTGAAAAAAAACTCGAAGCCATTCGTGCCAAAATACTCCTATCGATTTTCAATTCATCAGCAAGAGCTTCGATTCTCTCGGCACGGGGAAGTTTCATCAGGAGCTCCCACCAATCGATTCTCATCACAACACCAGAAAACTGGCGCAAGGGGAAATAGATATAACCAGCAGCTTCCCAGACTTTCGCGGATAAATTGTCAGCTTTCTGAAGCGCCAATTTCCCACCGCAATCACTCTCATCTAAGTAAGAGAGATCGATTCTTGAGAAGAAAGCTCCCACCAAAGCATAGCGCAATGCCAGCCCGACCTTTTCGAAAGCTGGCCTCAGAAAAACATAGCGATGCCCGCAATAAACGCCCTGGGACTTCAACCATTTTTTCTCTTGAGAAGGCATTTTTTGAAGGAGTAAATGCAACGATTCAAAGCGCGCTATGCCAAGCCCTGTATTCAACTGGTACACGACCCCTCTCAGCTGACTAGAGGCATCTGATTCCTCACGAAGCTCCAGAGCCTCAAGTCGGGCTCGGACAACTCGTCGTAAAACTCGTTCGGCTAGTCCAGGTTGTTCAGCTCCGGGTGGCAACAGTAGACGGACCTCTGGTGACCAAATACTTCTTCCGCGCCTCAAGATGCCCACACGATGCTCCTGGAAAGTAAAATGCCCGTCCTCCAGCTTCACGTCCTCCGGGGAGGATTGGGACATCTTCAAAGCCAATTGAGAGTCATTTGGCTCGCCTTCGGGAAGCATTCGCGCGCGAAGCTCATGTAACTTTCCGGACCAATCATGAGCCGACCCGGAATTTTTTCCCCCCATCATCGCCTTCGGTCGATTCCGGCGCGAGACGAAGCGCTCCAAAAGCGCCTGATGCAAAGCATCGCTGAGCTGGTCCTCCACCTGCCTTGTTTTCTCTTGCCAGAATCGCTCGTTATTGACCCAACCCCCCCGAGCGGACACGTAGGTCCATGTCCGTATCGCTGCGATTTTTGCCGTCAGCGACTCGATATCCCCGCCGTGCCGGAGCACCCGCTCCACCCGTGACTGGATCCACTCTTCAGAGATTTGGCCATGATCCCGTAACTCGATGAAGAGCTTCTTCAATAGTCGCCAATGCTCTTCAGGAAGAGTTCTTCCGTAGGCCGGGATCTGACAAACTTCAAAAAGCAACCGCAACGCGTCTGAATTGAAGGTGCGTTCCTTCACTGCCTCTTGCAACAATAACCATTTTAACGATTGAACATCCTCAGCATCCCCATGTAATCGCAAGCACCGATGGGGAGCTGGAAGATACAAAGAGTCGAGAAGACTCTCGGCTGAGGCGTAGTCAAGATCGCTATTCCGATACGAAAGTGACCGAATCGCCGGAAAGCGATGATTCTCGATTGCCCATTCATCCTTCCCATCGAGTCGATTCAGAGCTCCAAAGGCTCCAAAAAAACCGTTCCTCTGAAACCGTCCGGCACGGCCTGCAATTTGGGCTAGTTCTGCAATATCTAAACGCCTGCGTCGCTGGCCATCAAACTTGCTCCATTCGGAGAAGGCAACTCGCTCAATATCTAGGTTCAGCCCCATCCCAATTGCATCGGTCGCAACGAGGTAGTCGACCTCTCCCGACTCATAGAGCTCAACCTGAGCATTTCGTGCCCGAGGCGATAAGCCACCAAAAACAATCGCGGCCCCCCCTCGTCGTGCCCTCAACTTTTCGGCAATTTCGTAAACCTTTTCCGCAGAAAAAGCTACAACGGCGGAGCGCTTTGGCAAGCTCCCGAGGGTATACCCACCCTCAGAACGGAGAGCAGAAAGGCGCGGAAAACGTCGAAACTTCGCCCTGGGGACCAACTCCTTGATGAGGGATGCCATCGAGTCTGCACCCATTAACCAAGTCTCTTTTCGACCACGAGCGCGAAGAAGCCGATCGGTGAAGATATGTCCTCTTTCGGGGTGGGCACAGAGCTGAATTTCGTCAATTGCCACAAAATCAACCAATAGGTCCGTCGGCATTGCCTCCACTGTGGATATCCAATAGCGCGCCTTGGGGGGAACAACCTTCTCTTCCCCGGTAATCAAAGCCACCTGGTCGGCGCCCTTGATTTTCACAACGCGCTCAAAAACCTCACGCGCCAATAAACGAAGCGGTAAGCCGATCATGCCGCTCTCGTGTTCGCAGAGAGCAAGAATGGCTCGGTGGGTCTTTCCCGTATTGGTCGGGCCCAGGGCAGCTATTACTTCCGCTTGCTCCATCATGGCGAAGCATAGTTCGAACCATCAAGGAAACAAATCAGACAGGTATTTGCCATTTCAGACTACTTATGGGGAGAAAACACCTAGCAGGTAGGGTTTTTGAGAATTTTCAAAAAAACACCAATTTCATTGAGCCTCTCTGATTGGCTTCTCAAGCGACAGGTGACAAGTCTCTAACACTTTCTCTAAAAACGTCTCAGGTAGGAACGGTTTTTGAAGAAAATTCACTGGCGTAGAGGGAAGATCATCTCGCTCCAAGAGGCCTCCGGGGTTTCCAGACATGAAGAGAATCGGCACTTCTGGGAAAACCTCTCGAAGAGAGGTCGCCACCTTTATGCCGTTGTGGTCAGGTAGATTAATATCTGTTATCAACGCAGCGAGCTGGTTAATTCTTCGACTCAGTTCGTTAGCCTGCTCCCAGGATGAGGCAGTCTGCACGGAGAAACCATTCCTCTCCAAGACTCGCTTCAAAGCACGCTGCACCATCATATCGTCTTCAACAAGAAGAACCGTGCCCGTACCTGTTCGCACCCCGCTGCTCCGTTCCGACTCGACCTCGTCTCTCTCTTCGACAGGTGGCTCAGCACTATCAAGCAAGATAGTGAAACAGCTGCCCACATTTTCCTCACTCTCAACGGAAATACCGCCTCCGCTTTGAGCAACAATGCCATGCACCACTGCGAGCCCGAGACCCGTACCATCGACGTCTTTCGTCGTATAAAACGGATCGAACATTTTCTCTTGCACTTCTTCAGGAATTCCAGAGCCTGAGTCACTGACTCTAATTCGTGCCCGACTTCCAAGTTTTTCATCATGAAGAAGATCACTCGAGACCGTAAGCCTTCCGCCATCGCCCATGGCATCGCGAGCATTCACAGCCAGGTTCATGATCACCTGATTCAGCTGCACGGGGTCAACTCTCGTGTAAATAGGCTCGGGGCTATGCACCTGAAGGATTTCGATATGATCTCCCAGCAGCCGGTCCAGCAACGAGCACGCTTCGCGAAGATTCTTTTGTAAGTGAATCGTCTCGGGTTGCAAAACCTGCTTTCTGCCAATCGCCAGCAACTCACGCACCAACATTTCAGCCTTGCGAGAGGCCGCTAAACTCTGGGAAAGCTCCTCACGAACCACAGGTAGCGATTGAGAATTCTCAAGGGCCAGGCTACTACAGGTTTGAACAACCGTGAGTAGATTATTCAAATCGTGAGCTACACCACCGGCCAAACGTCCTAGTGACTCCAGACGCTGGGCATGAGAAAGTCTCGCTTGAAGCTCTTCTCGAGCTTTCTGATCCTCTTTTTTTTCTCGCAGATCTGTGACCATCAGTAATTGTCCATCTCTATCTTTGAGTTGAGAAATAGAGATCCTTACCGGCACTTCCGAGCCCTCTTTGGTACGTACTGCGCAGTCATCATACTCTTCTCCAACTTGAAGTTCTTCAACCGGAGAGGCTAAAATCGAACGAATCGACTCGCCCATCAACTCAACGGCGGAGTAGCCAAGAAGCTGCTCGGCCGCACTATTCACCGTAGCAATACCGCTTGGCGTCGTCACAAATACGGCCTCACTCATCGAGGAGAGAATACTTTGTAGGGAGCTTTCAGACTCTTGAATCGATAGCTTATCTAAAAGAGACCTCCGTTGACTGTCGAGAAGTAGAAAAAACTTCAACTTATTGACCAATACCTCTGCCTGAATTGGCTTGGTCAAAAAGTCGACGGCGCCTGCCTGATATCCTCGGAAAGCGTGAAAGGTCTCTCGATGCACGGCCGAGAGGAAGAGCATCGGCAGACTTCGCGTGCGAGGCTCATCTCGGAGTATTTCTGCGAGTTCGTAACCGTCCATCTCCGGCATTTGAACGTCAAGAACTGCAGCTGCAAAGTCATGATTCAACGTCGCTTTGAGTGCCTCATTTCCACTCGATGCATCCACAAAGTCCACATCCAAGGAACTTAAGGCGGTTCGCAAGGCAACAAGGTTTGCCGATTGATCATCGACTAAAAGAATACTTTGACGATTTCCCATAACTTCACAAACGAAAAAAGAACTAATCAACTCATCGTCGCCAGACTAGTATGGCGACGATAGATGCGATTTTCTGCAGAAAAACTTTGAAACTTGGATTGCCGCTCCCGCGGGGCTAAGGGTTCCGCTGCACCTAAACATAAAAAGCCTTTATGAATCAGGCTGTCACTAAATATTTGTAACGCTCTCTGGCGCAACTCGTCGTTGAAGTAAATTAAGACATTGCGACATAGAATGAGCTGTACTTCGCTGAACACTTTATCTGTCACAAGATTATGATTCGCAAAAGTGATGCGCTCTCTTAAATCGGGTCGCAATGCAGCGTGCCTGCCGCTAGCTCTATAGTAATCCGAGAAAGAAGCCTGCCCACCTGACTCTCGGTAAGCGGCAGAATAGGCCCGAAGGTGTTTCAGCTCATAGACGCCTCGTTTCGCTACTTTCAGAGCCGCATCGTATAATCGGTGGCGAATATCGTCGCACGTTCATAGAGCCCCGCTTCTTTGAGTAAAATAGCGAGTGAGTAGACCTCTTCACCAGTAGCGCAGCCAACATGCCAAATTCGAAAATAGGGATGCGTCTCAAGGTAGGGAAATACCTCTTGCACTAGATATCGCATCACCTGCGGATCGCGAAACATTTCTGTAACGGTCACCGAGAACTGACGAACAAGTCGATCAAAAACCCGGCGATCCCAAAGCAAGGCCGGGATCAATTCTGAAATTTGAGAATAACCATTCTTCGATGCAAAGTCCCCCACTTGCTTTGCAATAGTCTCACTTTCATAACAGGTGAAATCGTACCCATAGCACTCCAGCAACACCCGCAAGACAAGCTCAGTCTCCAGCTGAGTCTTCTCTTCTTCTTCCATCGTCATCGGTACAACCAAACACGCATCATCGAGCAGAGACGATTGAAATCGGTTGGCTTCGTCAGGTAATCATTCGCTCCCGCTTTTAGGCAATTCTCACGATCTTTTGACATCGCCTTAGCTGTGAGAGCAATAATTGGCACTTCCTTCAAATGAGAAAAAGCGCGAATTTGTGATATTGCCGAGATACCATCTAGTACCGGCATCATAACGTCCATGAGAATAATATCAAAGTCTTCTTGCTGAACGGCCTTCACAGCTCGCTCACCGTTCTCTGCCTTGGTCACTAATAGACCACGCTCTGTCAACAACTTACTCAAAGCAAAGGCACTTCGCATATCGTCATCGACCAGTAAGACTTTCTTACCGTCAAGGAGTTCATCAGCATCTCGCAACCTCCGAATAATTCGTTGCTTCGGCTCTGGTAAGTTCTTCACCATTCGGTGTAAAAATATCGAGGTCTCATCGAAGAGGCGCTCTTCAGAGCGGACTCCTTTGACGATGATACTTTCCGCTAATTGATGCAATTGCAGAGCCTCGTCTTCGCTCAATTCTCGACCGGTGTAGACTATAATTGGCGGTAAGCTCGGTAGTCGACCGTTGAGAGTCTTCAACAACTGGAAACCGTCCATGTCTGGAAGCCCTAAATCCAGAATGACACAATCAAAACTTTGATTCTCGAGAAGCTGCAGCGCATCAGCTCCTGTATGAGCCTCAGCGATTCTAATATCGCCGTTCCCCAAGAGCGTACGAATAGCGACTTGCATGGGCTCACTATCCTCAACAACCAAGAGTTCTTTCACAGTTCTTCCAAAAGTCGATTCAAGGCGCTCTAGCGCCTGAGCCAGTTCTCCCTCTGTCACTGGCTTCTGTAGGTAGCCGACTGCTCCCTTACGATAAGCCAGAAGGGTCTCTTCTTCGACAGAGATAATATGAACAGGAATATGACGTGTGGCTGTCGAATTCTTGAATTCATCCAGGACTGTCAGCCCATCGAAATCCGGCAACTGTAAATCGAGCAAAATACCTTGGGGAAGGTATTGATTGGCTAGAGCAACTCCCTCTTTGCCATTTTGGGCAACCAAGGTCGAAAACCCTTGTTTCCGACAAAGATCCTGCACGATTTTCAAGAACTTCGGATCGTCCTCAATAATCAACAAGGTTGCGTCCTCAGAAAGATTGCTTCGGTCGTCCTCAATTGGTTCGGGTTGTGAGGGTTGCTCCCCACGTAAACCAGAGCGAGGCTGCTCAGACAACGGTGGGTCAAGCCTGGCAATAGTCGTATCTTGTTGCTCTTTATCCTGATGGAGTTCGAGTGGTAAGGCGAGTTCAAAAAGGGAACCAGTCCGATTCGAATGCACCAAACTCAAAGTTCCTCCCAAAAGTTGCGCTAATTCTCGTGAAATCGAGAGGCCCAGACCGGTACCCCCATGCTGTCGATCAATGCCACCTTCTACCTGCTGGAATGCCTCAAAAATAACCTCCTGATTCTTCCCCGAAACCCCGATCCCTGTATCTTCTACCTGAAAAACAACTCGACGCTGCTCGCTTTCTCTTAAGAACGCCTTCAGGCTAACAGTACCGGTCTGCGTAAACTTAATCGCATTGGACAGTAAGTTGCGTAAAATTTGTTCCAAACGCCCAGGATCTGTCTGTAGAGTAAGCGCGGTTTCGCATTCACATCTCAAGGTCAACATCTTCTCCTTTGCCAACGGAAGAAATCCTTTGCGCAGATTATCGATGAGTCGCTCGACAGAAACTGGTTCCGGAACAGCGTTCATTCGGCCCGCTTCGACCTTCGCGAGATCGAGAATCTCATTAATCAATGATAATAAGTCTTGGCCACTGCTGTGGATAATCGTTGCAGACTCGACTTCTTTCTCATCTAGATGACCTTGACCGTTGTCCGCCAAATGCTGCGCAAGAAGCAACATACTATTGAGTGGTGTGCGGAGCTCATGAGACATATTAGCCAAAAACTCAGACTTGTAGCGGCTGGCCAACGTCAATTGCGCAGCCTGCGCTTCAAGGGTCCGCTGAGTTGCTTGTAGTTCGAGGTTCTTTCTATCAACAACCGAGCTCTGCCTTTCCAGCTCGCTATTTTGTCGCTCAAGCGCTTGGTTTGTTGTCTCGAGCTCCAAACTTTGCTGTTGTAGTTGTTCTTCAGAAATTTCAAGTTGGCGCGCCTGCTCTTCGAGCTGACGATTCGTCGTGAGTATCTCTGTACGTTGTCCTTCCAACTCTGTAGCCAGAGCTCTCGATTCAGAAAGTAAACGGACTGCCTCCTGACGATTCGTGGCCCGTTCAATCGCGATTGCGATATTCTCAGAAGCTAACGCAATAAAGTCTTGGGCGGCAGACTCAAGCTTGTGGACATAACCCAATTCAACAACCCCAACGAGCCGAGCCCCGAGCGCAAGGGGAAATGCAACCACTTCTTGAGGCTCTTGTACCACTAGGCCGCTATGCACTTGCAGGCGTTTCGCGTCAGGAGCGCGGAGGCGCAATACACAGTTATCTTGAGCGACCTGGCCAACGAGACCCTCTCCTAGGCGAAATGCTCTTTGCTGAAGCCTTTCCTCAACCAACGCATAAGAGCCCTGAAGCACAAAATTATCTTCTGCTTTCAGATAGAGAGCTCCTACAATAGCGCCTGAGTAGCGCGCCAAAAACTTGGTCACTTCGCAGCAAAGTTCATGCACCTCTGCATCTTGGCGCATCACGTCATTGAGTTCATTGACACCGTTGATGATGCTCAAACGCCGACGATTCTCTTCATACACCGTTCTCAAAGCTGGGGTCATCCCCTGCAGCGACGAACCTAATTGGTCTTTGGAAGAGAGTGGAACAATATCTTCTTGATAATCACCGCTAGCGACAGCGTCGACCTGACGGACAACATCTCGTAAGCTATTTGTCATCCGAATAAACGACTGCGCCAACTGATCATCTTCGCCTAATATGGTCATCTCGCCACGGAAGTCACCCTGCGACACATTTTTACTGAGGGTAGATAGCTCGTTCATCCTTCTCGACAGGAGGAAAAACACCTCTCCAATCTCATCATGCATAGATTGAGGAGGAATAGGTTGATGGATAGCGCCCCTTAACACTTGCTGTAGCCGGTCAAGAGTACCGCTCAGCTGCTGGAGAGCTCGGGCCGCTGCAGAGGAGGTGCTCAGCGAATTCGGTGGAGCAAGGCTATCATCGACACGCACGCGACCTTCAGCAATTCGCTCCAGAACAGTTGTGAGGTATTCATTCTCACGACTTTGAGCCTGGTAACGTGTACTCAATACCTCTGTGAGCGTCTTGGAAAGACAATGTGCGTCAGCGCTGAGGATGGAATCTAAAACGGATAGACTGACGCTCAATTGTGAAGAATTCAAATCAAGCTCTAAAATCTTACTCCGTAAAAGCTGCGCAGCTTGTTCAAGCGCTAGCTGATAAACAGATAGGCCGAGTTCATTTCCCATCAGATAATCTGCCACTGGCAGACGCATCGCCTCTAAAGAATCTGAAGATGCCCCTCGGAGCACCAGGTTCCAATACTCACTTCCACAACAGGCTAACGTCTCCGTACTGACCCGAGCCGAATGTTCAAAACCTTGATCTGCCGTAAGTGCCTCCCTAAATATCAGGGACACCTCCCGGAGAGAGTCCTGAAGACCATCAATCACCAGCTCCTCAAGCTGAGAACGTTGTTCCTCTTGCAGCACCTGTCCTAGCATCTGAAATCTATCCACTCCGAAAAATTGTCGAGGGCAGTATAGCTAGAGTGGCGCATTCAAACTAGCCCTAGATTGAATGCACCGCGCAGACCTTCGTGAAGTCTGACACTCGGGTATATTGGGTGGCACGGATATCTTGGGGCACACTGGTATTTTCGGGCGTATGAATATCCAAGGACACCTCGCCGATGGGTTTTCTCTCTGGAGTCACTCTCTGGAGTCAGCGTTGAGTCTTGGAGCTGACTCGAGCACAGCACCCTCAGCGACAACAAAGAGTGAGATAAAGTGATGAAAGGGCGCAGAGTCGCTTCGCGAGCTCGTGGATCAGGTCTCTTCCCTCAAGCAACATGCGCCAGCCCGAATACCTCCCACCCAATGGCCAATTGTCGCGTTGCACGGTGGAACTAACCTTTTGCGATGAACTCAATTCAAACCCCAACTGACTCAAATTGAACCCAGGCCGCCCTAGCGCTTTCAGCCCGCTTTGGGCCAGGATTTCTAGGCTAACGAAAAAATCAAGGCTCAACTCCCCAAAAGTAAAATCGGGCCCAGCAAAAGCCTTGTATTCGCAGAATGACCCTGGCTATTCTAGGTGATAGACGGGGAGGTCGGATGCCGTATTTGGGCATTTCTAAGAAAGGGGAGATTCAGCCCCGATGCAGGACAATTTTTCAGCAACTCGCTGCGACGGCTATACCGTTGTGTGCCTGTTTCTTTCTTTTTTCCTGCCGTGGGACAACGGTCGCGGATACGCCGATTGAAGAAGTTCTCACCCCGGAGGAACAAGCGTGGCTACATACCCATGACGGTCAAATTACTCTCGCTCCCTCCGATAGCTACCCTCCTATGGATTTTATCGATGCCTATGGGGAACATCGTGGCATTGCCGCAGACTACTTCCGCTTGATTGAACAGCGATTGGGGTTTCGCTTTCGGCGAGTACGACTGGGGACGTGGGATAATATTTTAGAAGGAGGGGAAAAAAAGACGCTCGATGTGACGACCTTGGCTCAAAGAACGGTATCGCGAGAGAAATTTTGGCTCTTTTCCACGCCATACATCGATGCGCCAGCCGCGATCATTGGGCGCCAAGAACGATCAAAAAGACTTGCGCTCAGCGACTTAGGAGGCAAGCGAGTTGCCGTCGTGGAAGGGTACGCTGTTGTCGAAACAACTCTCCAAAAGATACCCAATATTGAATTAGTTCAGGTTCCTGATGATATCACGGGCCTGTTAAAGGTATCGTTTGGGGATGTCGACTTCATGGTGACTGAGCTTCCGGTAGCGCTCTATCATATAGATCATGAGGGTATTACTAATCTCCGAGTCGTTGGTGACACAGGCTATGCCTATCATTATTCGATAGCTAGTCGGAACGACTCACCCCTTCTCGCTTCCATCCTCGAAAAGGGCCTCCGTTTGATTACGCCCCAAGAAAGGAAACGTATTCAACGCCGCTGGATTCGGTTGGAAGACTGGGAGAAGCTGCAGCACCAGCCTTTTGGTTGGCTAGGTCGCTGGGCATTCATCGCCCTGCTTGGTGGTATTGTTTTCGCTCTTATCGTGTGGCGTCGGCTAAGAGTGAAGGTTGTTGGGCAATCGACGGAATTAAAGGCAACACGAAAAGAGCTAGAAGGTATCTTTCGTTCCACACCATCAGCAATGGCTCTCCTGAGCAACCAGGGACATATCAAAAGAGCAAATCCGGCTTTTATTCAGCTGGCTCGCCTTCTCGCTCCAGGAGTGGAAGACTCAGAAAGCATAGATACTTGTCTAAAAGCATGCTCCTGGTTCGAACGAGCAGTCCAGGAAGGGCAACGACTTGAGGAGCCGCACCGCTGGCGGGAGACTCTCGCCTTGAGCACAGGAGAACGTCACTTTGATATGACTGTCTTTCCCACATCGGCCAGCACGAGAGAAAAGAAGCTCCTCCTGCGCATTGATGATGTGACCTCAAACGTTGCCGCCGCTCGCCAGGCTGAAACCTCTCATCGCATGAAAACGCTCGGGACCTTAGCGGGCGGCATTGCTCACGACTTCAATAATGCTTTAGCCATTATGACCAGCGTGATTGGCCTTTTGAGGCGTCAAGCAAAGTCAGATAAGCCAATCTCATCGGACCTTCTCGGGAAAAATATTAACGCCCTGGAGCATGCCACGGCGAACGCACAAGGATTAATGCAACAACTGCTCTCAATCAGCGCCCAAAAAGATAGCGAGCAGCGCCCCTTTGACCTCGCCCTTGCGCTCAAAGAAACCTTCGAATTAGGCCGAACCACAATCGATAAGAGCATTCATATGAGTCTCGACCTCCAAGTGGCGCACGCGCAGGTTTTGGGAGATCGAGCAGAATTAGAAAGGGTGATCTTAAACCTTCTCCTCAATGCAGCGCACGCAATGACCTGGATGCGTAGTGATGATGCCACCGAAGGGGGCGAGCTTACGCTCTCCCTCAGCGAGGCTAGCCAAGAGGAGAGGCTCTTCGGCAAGATCCGCACCCCTGACTCACAAAAGTACTACTTGATAAAAGTCAGCGATACAGGGGTAGGTATGGATTCTCAGACCCAGTCCAGAGCCTTCGATCCATTCTTCACGACCAAGGACCGACGCGGAGGGACAGGGCTTGGCTTAGCGATGGCCTACCGCGTGATCGAGTCACACGGAGGAACAATCCAATTGGAATCACAGTTGGGCAAAGGTACGAGCGTACATTTGCTCTTTCCGGCACCGGAGAGCTATCTCGACTCCAGCCCGCCGTCTGAAGTCAGTGCTTTGAGTATTCGCTCGCGCCGTTTGCTTCTTGTGGAAGATGACAATGGCTTAGCAGAGGTCACAGAACAATTGTTGAGAGAATTAGGGTACGAGCCAATCCTCGCCAAGGACGGCCTTGAGGCCTTGCGCCTCTTCGAAGAGGAACAAAAGAACATCGATATTGTTCTCCTCGACATTGTCTTACCTCAACTATCAGGCGATGAGGTTTGTCGCCGAATCCGCCTCAAAGAGCCGAATCTACCGATTGTTCTGACTTCGGGATTTGCTCAAGATCCAAGGGTACAGAAAACTCTTCAAGAGGGAGACTGTCGATTCTTGGCGAAACCATATTCTCTTGATGAGCTAAGAGAATCCCTGGAGCGTGCTCTGCATCAGGCAGCAGAAGCAGAACGCTCTAAATTCTCCCTGCAGCACAGAATTCACTAGTGAACGAAGCGCCGTTGCGTATCTGAGTTGCTTCTTCAACTGCTCAACAAGGCTCTCTGCGCAAAGTGGATAAAGACGCGAGAACAATGGCTAGCCTTGCTCTGATCAAGCATCGCATTCTACAAACCCTAAAATGGTGGGCCAGTTAATAAAAAAAGAGGCTAAAAGCGATGAATCGCGAAACTATCGAAACTTGGTTCTCTTCTTTTTTCTTTCGCTTGGCGGAGGTTGGCTTGCCTCATGGGGCGGGCTACCACCTGCGGCCGCAAAAACTCTTGGGGTAACCATTTTCTGTGCGCTCGGCTGGATTTTTCAGCCAGCCCCCTTAGCCGTAATTTCTCTAACGCCTCTTTTCGCTCTTCCTTTTCTGGGCGTCCTGAATCATCGAGACGCCGCAGCTGCCTACGGGCACACACTCATTTGGCTCCTCTTTGCTGGGTTTCTTCTCTCCCGAGGAATTGAAGCAAGTGGTACTCACCGGCGTTTCGCCTTCGGCCTGATTCATTTGCTCGGCGGCGAAAAAGCGACACCTCGACGACTCTTGCTCGGGTTTATGTTGACCTCGTACCTCGCGAGCATGTGGATCTCGAATACAGCTACCCTATTGATCCTGCTTCCCATTATTCTGGCAGCATGTTCAGAAGCTCGCACACGCGTACCCTGCCTTGTCGGGAGTGCATGGGCAGCGAGTATCGGTGGAATGGCTTCACCCATCGGCACTCCACCGAACCTCCTCTTCATGGGAACCTTAGACGAAACCTTTGGACAAGAATGGTCCTTTCTCGACTGGTCGGCAAAGGCCCTACCAATTTCCCTACTCCTTCTGCCACCTGCCTATTGGATTATTGCTCGCTCTCTTGAGAATAGAAGCATTCCTCAAGTAGCCCAACCGTCAACCTGGACGAGCCCAGAAATACGAGCCCTGATTATTTTCGGAATCACCGCCCTCCTCTGGATCACTCGGCGTAGCCCTCACGGCGGCTGGTCGAAACTGCTCGAACTCAATACCCCAGGAGATGCATCAACAGCGGCACTGGGGGCCTTTTTCATGATGGTCATACCGCGGAGCCGCCACGACAGAAAACCCCTACTCTCGTGGGAAGCTGCTAGAAAATTACCCTGGGGCGTGTTGCTACTCTTTGGC
>JAKVCH010000180.1 GCA_022447485.1 Polyangiaceae bacterium
TAGGTCCATGGCGGGCAAAAGCGCCACTGCCGCCACACTCATTGATTTTGAAAAGACGGCGGCAGAAAGCACCAGGGGCACGGCGAGTAACACTCGACGTCCCTTGCCAGCATAGAGAAAAAGAGCCAGAGCAACGAAAAAGAGCGCTAGCACATCCTTTCGTCCAGCCAGCCACGCAACAGATTCAGGGTGAACTGGGTGAAATGCGAAAGCCCAAGCCGCTACTTCGGCTACTATGCCCACGCCGAGGGCGCGTAAGAGAGCCGAACGGAAAAGCAGAACCGCCACGCCGTAGACGAAGAGCTGATTGATGCGCATCAGCTGGGCATTCAAACCGAATAATTGCAACTCCACCCAATGGGTGAGGTCGCGAACTGGCAGATATTCTGCTCCGAGAGTCAGGCGCGTTTTGTAGGAGAAGTCGAATAGAATTTTCTTGAGCGTCTCGATGCCAGGCTGCTGGAGAATCACATTCTCAGTGATCAGTACGGGGTCGTCGTAGATGAGATAGCCACCAAAAATCGAGGGCAGGTAGACAAGAACGAGAAGAAGAATCAGAATCAGACTCCAGATCGGTTTCCCGGCCTTCCAAGAAACCCTCTGAATCACGGACGCCATCCCCGCCAGCGAAAACGCCACACGGCAAAGACCGCCTCGAGAAAAATACCAGAGCTCATTTTACTCTTACCTTGGGTACGATCTTCAAAGACGATCGGCACTTCCCGGACTTTCATCCCGGCTCGAAGTGCCCGCCAAGTCAACTCTATCTGAAATGAATAACCGGTACTTTCGACCGTAGCTAGCTCGATTGTTTCAAGGACAGTTCTTCGGAATAGCTTATAACCAGAGGTTAAATCTCGGACCTTCACCCCTAGAATCCAGCGAGCATACAGAGAGCCGCCTTTGCTCAAAAAATAGCGAAAAGGCCCCCAGCCTCGAATGCCTCCGCCCGGAATATTCCGCGAGCCAAGGACAACATCGGCTCCTTGTTGCAGAGCTGAAAAGAACTCAGGCATATAGCGAGGCAAATGAGAGCCGTCGGCATCCATTTCAAACACGGCGTCGAAACCACGCTCGAGCGCCCAAGCAAAGCCAGCCAAGTAGGCGGTGCCCAACCCCAGCTTCGAGGGCCGGTGTAATACATGAACACGCGAATCGCGTTCTACTAATTGGTCAGCTATCTGTCCCGTGCCATCCGGCGAGTTGTCATCGACAATGAGTATCTCGACCTGTGGGCAAATGGAAAACACGCCTTCGACAAAAGCCTCAAGATTCTCTCGCTCATTAAAGGTCGGTGTAATCACCAATGTTTTGAAAGAATTCGCGTTCGTCACGGAGCACTCGATTGCAAGACTGGTGGCTGGGTCTCAGTTTAGAGAAACAGAGGGCTCCTCGCAACGAAGCAACAATCGCTCACTATCTCTGATTAGTCTTACACCAGACGATATGGACTCGGTCCATTCCGATCAATTCGTGGAGCCCGTTGTCTTCACTCGACCGTTTAATTCACAGTCGCTGGTCGAATTTAATTGCACAAGAGTCACGGCATCAAATTCAATATCCATGATGCCATTTTCTGGCTGCCAATCATTGACAATGATTGCTCCAGATACGCCATCGAAACCATCTTGGAAGTCATAATTTGTGTCGAGATTGGTCAGGAAGCGGCCCGAATAGAGCTGTAGGTTGATCACGAGACCCGTGTCGGAGCGATGCTCCGACGAAAGTTCAATTTCGTCACCCGCAACAACCTCACCGAGTTCGAGGGTCAAGATTTCGCTCGAATAGGTATCCGTCACGGAGATGGTATCGAAATTGGAAACGGTGATCAGGGTCGGGTCCCAAAAGAGCTCGCAATTTCCAAATGTCATATCAAAAATGGCAACGGTCTCCGGAGTCTGGTCGTCCCGTGCATTCGTTGAGTCTTGTGTTCCTGACTGAGAGGGAGTGGCCGACTGTTCTACCGGCTCTTGGGGCAAACTATTAGCCTCAGTCGAGGTGCTCGAGCCAACGTTTTGCCCATCGGCATAAGGATAAGTAGCCCCCGTGACTGGATCAAAAAAGTTACCGGTTGACGCATCATAGAGGTAGCCCGTCGCAGGGTCGAAATAGAACGTGGTCTCAGGATCGTAGCCCAACCCTGAGACCGGATCATAGTAGAAGTCATTGACCGGGTCGTAGGCGATGCCAGTCGCCGGATCGTAGCTATGCACCTCATCTTCTTCCTTCGAATTTGAGGCCGATGAACAACCGGCACAGAGAACCATCAACAGAAAGGGCGAGACGAATGCCTTGAACATGGGCTCGAAAGTAGTGAACACCCGAGGCGCTGTCTAGGTCTATTGAGACCTCAGAAGGGTCTAAACAGACCTAAGTGGATCTCTCTTCTGTCGGTGACATCTCAGGTCATCTCAAGAGGGTTGAGGCGTCAGGCCTATTCCACAGTGATCTTAATCGAAGCGGCCATTTCGGGTCCGTAAGAACTATGGGTACCATCAGCAAATTGCATCCCGATCGTATGCTCCCCTGGGGGTAATTCCACAGTTGCTTCCGTCTGCCCTTTGCCAAAGTGAAGATGAGTCTTATCAGCTGGGATCACCTGGCCAAGGGGGTACGACTTCTCGCCAATCAAAAGATGGTGATGACCACTTGTGCGGGCCAGAGGGTCTTTTCCTGCTGGCACAATCTTCATGCCCTTCACCCCAAACACAAACTTCACTGGGCTTTTGAGCTTCGCTCCGTTTTCCGGCGCAACAAAGGAAACACCGCGCTCTCCCTGGCTCGGGATGACCTTCACCTGGACGCTATCATCTTGCCTGAGTACCTTTCCATTCTTATCGAGCGTCTGGAGGAAGAGAGTCTTTTCGCCCTCTCCTTCTAATTCAACAAGTGCAGAATAGGGCTTTCCTTCTTTCACCTCGAAGACTTTCCGACTCGCAGGAACCGTTTGACCCACTTCGACAGCTTGGGCTCCTTCTAAAAGGACCAACTTCCCTCCCTGCAGCTCCAAGCCGTCACTCGTCTCAATCGCAAAGTAACTCTTCGGAAAGACGGTGGCTCCCTTCAAGGGTCGCTCAATACGAATCACAGCCTTGACCTCTGGGGGAGTCGTGGCCTGCTGAACCGCCTTGGCTGGGGGTTGAGCGGCGACCTGACTGTCTTGAGCAGACTCCAAAGGCTTGCTCTCCTGCTTAGGTTGATTGCACCCGATGAGGGTCACGAAGGAGAGACTCAGAACGGAAATAGCAGAAAGTTTCATAACGGGGAGGCTACGTGAAATGAGTCACGGGTTCCAGTTCTATGGCATGGGCCGTTTTTTTCCGACTCTGTCAACTCCATCGAGAACGCCGCTACAACGAAAAGCACCTGAGAACATCTTAACTTGCAAAATCGATGCAGAGCGACACATATACAGCCATGAAGTATCTTCGAGAGGTCGACGAAGGCATTTTTGAATCGGTTCACCAGTTTCCCATGATGACAGGCGTCACCTGGCCCAATCGCTCGGTCTATCTGATGACGCCAGAAAAAGGTGTCTTTATCTACAATCCCAGCGCAATATCAGGTGAGATCGCTGAGGAAATATCGACCCTAGGGAGAGTCCAAACTCTCCTGAGCCCGATCCTTTTCCATCACCGCTACCTGAAAGACCATCAAAGCTACTGGCCCAATGCAAAACTCTGGGGGGTCAACGGGCATCAAGAGAAATGTCCCGACATCTCCTTTGATCGAGAACTCACCCCAGAAAATATCAATGACTTTCCTCAAGGGTTGAAACCTTTCTTCATTTCAGGATTTCCTCAAATCAATGAAGTTGTGATTTTACATGAAGAAACCGGTACCTTGCTAGTCGCAGATCTTGTCTTCAACTTTCAAGGTATGACGAAAGGCTTTCTCGCGCCGTTGCTGGGAACCCTCGCCGGGACTCACCGACGCTTCGCTCAAAGCCGCATTTATCGGACCTTGAATCGAGATAAAGAGTCTGCCTTGCGCTCCTATGAGGAAATTCTCGACCAGGACATCCAGCGCGTTATCATGAGCCACGGTGCCATTGTTGAAGAAAATGCAAAAGATCGACTCAAGAAAATACTACTCAACCGATAAATTTTAGTCCTCAACTGTGTCTGTCGACCTTCGCTCTGATTGGAGCACAACCAGATCCTATCTTAAGCTCATCACAAGGGCTCGAGGAAACCCCTTGCGTTTTATCGCGGGTGCCGTTTTTTTCGGTCTGGCTTTTTGGCTTGCCTCACTCATCGAAACTTCACTTAGGATATCACTGATATGGGGCTCTCTTCTCTACATATCTCTCTATCTGCGCGATGCCTTTGATGTCATCACTCTAGGAAAACTGCGTCTACCCGACTACCCCTCCCTCGCTGACGCGTCGGGCGTTCTCTTCGAAGTATTGATCATATTATTTTATCTAGGCGCTCTACTCAGCTTTCCACTGATTCCTGCGACCATGCTGGTGAAATGGGTGGGGAAATTCTTAGCGGCAAGCCTTTTCACCCTTGTTCTCGTTCGATGCGAAGCTGTTCGACAACAACTCGATGAGATCGAAGTAGAAAAGGAAGCTCCGCCCTCTATTCAGCCTCTCGGTTTCTTTCTTTTCTGTCTCGCGCATCTCTTCGTCGGTCAGGCCGTCTTCTCCTACCTTTCTCAATCACTGCCAGTATTCACTCCAGGAATACTCATGGCGTGGACTCTCTTTGCAAGAGTGTTTCTATTTTGCGCTCGCTCACCAATCTTTCGGGCAGACGCTGATTGAGTCGACGGTCAATTGACAAAAGGCGATACAGATCTCTCTGACTTAGAAAACCTGGCATCAACGCTCAAGCTCGTTGCCCCAGCAGCCTCAGTACGCAGATGAACGCTTGCACCAGCAAGCCAATCAGGAGAGGGAAAGAGCATGCTAGCCGCGGTCAAAGGAGTTGCTCCTGAGCCTTTGGTTGGAGCAGAGGGTCAAATTGTTTCAAAGAAAATGAAGTATTAAAAAACAGGACTGAAGCAATTTAAGGACGAGACAAGCCGCCAATGGGGTTCTCAGAACTGATCCTCAGCACCGCAAACTCAGCGAAAAGATTTGGGTCTTTCAATTGTTCGGCGGAGAGCGGTGCCCCCTCTGCCTCGTAGTGACTTTCGATAATATTGAGTTCTAGTTTTTTAATCAGTTCCTCGACATCGCGGATGCTAGGAAAACGCCGATTCGGGGTATCATACCACTGAAAACCGTAGTCGCCTGCGGTCTTCGGAGAGCGGCCTTCTTCAGAAAACATCTCCCGCAACGGCTGCCAGGCAAAATTGGGGAAGGCAAGGATAAGCTCTTTACCGACGCGCAGAGAATCCTTGAGCAAAGCCTTCACGTTCGGAACTAGCTGCAGGGTCGAAGAAATGACCACAATGTCAAATTGATCGTCTTGGAATTCTGGTAAACCCAGATTCAGATCTGCGTCGATCACATCGACACCATGTTGCGCCGTTACGACTAGCTTCGATGTTTTCACATCGACGCCACACAGCCGCTGGTGGCCCCGAGTCTTAAGCGCTGCCAGAAGATGCCCATCGCCGCAACCAAGATCGAGAACAGAAGCGCCAGCTGAAATCATATTCAAAATCGCAGCATCCTGACGGTGGGGGCGAGGAGCTTGAGGCTGAGCTTCACCAAGCTTCGCCGAAACAAGCGGTCCGTAGGCAGAAATTTCTTGGGAGAGCAGGAACCCATCATGACCTGCAGTCGTGGGCACTTCGCAATAACTCACTCGACGACCGAGGGCAGTTAGGGCTGCTACGATTTGCCGACTCTGCGTAGGGGGAAAGAGCCAATCACTGCTAAAACTAATCACAACCCAATCACATGAGCTTTCACGGAAAGTATTCTCTAACTCAGCAGGGGTTGACCCAAAATCAACCAAACTCAGAGCCATCGAAATTGTGCAATAACTATTCGCATCAAATCGTTCGGTAAATTTTTGACCTTGATAGGCCAAGTAAGACCCTACGCTAAAGCGCTTTTCGAAGCCCGTTGCGATATCCCGGGGACTATTGCGATCAACGTCGAACTTCTGGGCCATGGCTTCAGAAGATAAGTAGGTAATATGTCCCAGCATGCGGGCAATAGCCAAGCCTGTGCGAGGTTGCTCCGGCGACCCATAGTAGTCACCATTTTGAAAGTGAGGGTCCGTCTGAATGGCATTTCTGGCGACAACTTCAAAAGAAAGCGCCTGAGCTGTGAGCCGTGGCGAAGAACCCACGACCACAGATGTCTGCAGCGAGTCCGGATACCTCGTCGCCCAAGTCATCGTCTGATGTCCGCCCAACGAACCACCAACAACAGCCCGCAGCTTCTGGATGCCGAGCGAGTCGACGAGAGCCTTCTGGACATCCACCATGTCTTGAACGGTAATCGTGGGAAAATCTTTTGCCCAGGGACGGTTCGTACCAGGGCGAATTGAACCTGGGCCGGTCGTGCCACGACACCCGCCAAGAATATTCGAACAGAGAACATACCA
>JAKVCH010000181.1 GCA_022447485.1 Polyangiaceae bacterium
ACGGGACTGAAACCGGCGTTCGTCGGGTGATTGAACGCGTCCAAGAGAAGCATTTGAGGCGCGACCTACCCCCATGGTTCGAAGAATTATTGGGCAAAGAAAAGTCGCAATTTACTTTGGGCCTTGATTTAGATGCTCAGGCAATCCCTGCTGTGTTGCGATCCGAATCTCCGGCGACCGAGGGTTTGCGTGCTGGGCGTTTGCTGGGTAATTTTTCTCCACCAGGGCTCAATTTGGTAGGTTCTCTCAGCTATCAAAAACCCAGCTATGCGGAACAAGCTGAGGCGTTTCTGGACGGCCAGCGTCAAAAGGCAGAAAGTTACGCGCTTTTGTTGAAAATGATGAAGCTCCGGCAGCCTCTTCGAAAACTAGAGGCTGTTTCCACAGACAAGACTCTTCAAGTCGCCCTGGCGCTCGATGGCCCGGCGTTGGTGCAGATTTTGAATCGATTTGAAAATCAGGTCGATCAGCTTTTGAATTTTGATAGAGCAGACCTCACTCATGACAACCAATAAGAAGAGAAGCCACCCTGTTGTTGCTATCGATGGCCCCGCTGGGGCCGGAAAGAGCACGGTGACCCGTATGGTGGCCGAAGCTCTTGGCTACACTCAAGTCGACACCGGGGCGTTGTATCGTTCTGTCGCCTACCTTGCCTCGCAAGCAGGGCTCGAGCTGAGCCAAGCCAGCGAGGTAGGCCAGCTTGCGCTGCGATTGGCCGAGCCCGGTCGCTTGGTTCTGTCCACCTCTCCGGGCAGCACCATCACCCAAGTGAGTTTCGACGGCGAGGATATTTCAGAGGCAATTCGACGCCAAGAAGTCGGGTTGGGTGCGAGCGTTGTTTCCCAGCATCCTCAGGTGCGCGAAGCTCTTCTGGCGATTCAACGCCAACTAGGAGTCGATGGCGGTGTTGTTTTGGAGGGGCGCGATATCGGCTCGGTGGTCTTCCCAGACGCGGAGGCAAAGTTTTTTCTCACCGCTTCAATTGATGTGCGGGCTCAGCGCCGTCTGGATGAGCTGAAATCAAAAGGCCAAGAGGCTGTGCTGGAAGATATCCGGAGAGAGGTTGCCGAGCGTGATAGACGCGACATGGAAAGGCCGATCGCTCCTCTCATGCAGGCTGATGACGCTATCGTTGTCGATTCTTCAGCGATGAGCATTCAAGAAGTAACTCAACAGATCGTAGATGCTGTCGAAGAGATAGCCGAAGGGTTGGAGGGAAAGAAATGACGAGTCAGCCAATTTCTCAAGAGCCGAGTCCTGCTGTGGAGAGAACAGCATTCTCTCATCGCACGGTGTACCTGGGTTTAGTCATCAGTCTTGGGCTGGCTTTCTTCGCGGCGCTTCATATCTATCAGCGCTACGTGCGTTATGTGCCCGTTGCTCTGACGCATATTCCCGAGAATGCGCTCTGGGCGGCTCACCTCGATGTAGAGCAGGCGGTCGTCTACGAGCCTTTTCGCGAGCATGTGCTGCAAATGATCGAAGCTGGTCGCGATAATCCAGAGCCTCGGGTGAAGCATTTGGAGCGGCTCACTACCCTCGAATTAGGAATCGACACTCGAGAAGTGGCGTTTGCAATCCTCCCCGGAGATGCTTGGATATTCGTTCTAGCCGGTCATTTTCGCCGAGATGGTGTGGTGCGCGGTGCCCAGAAGCTGCTGGCTGACGAGGGGGTGGAGGCAGAGGTGCGCGAGGATCCGGAGCGCTTAGTTTTGGAGTCTGGGCGGTCATTCGGAGTGTCTCCCGACGGAACCTTGATGATAGCGAGCAACGAGGCGACCCTGCTTGGTTCCTTGAGCCCCAGCGAGGGGACGAGCCTGAGCGGAGACGCTGCCCTCGAGATCCGTGCCGCTGCTCCAGGCTCTTCTGCTTTGACTGGATTTCAAGACTTTGAGTTTCGTGTCGAAAAAGGCAGCCGGTTCCCCTTCGAGGTGAACGGCCACTTGGGGCCTGACTCCGAGTTGTCACGGCGGGCTGCAGCCACGGGCTTGTCCTGGGCAAGTACGCTGGCCGGGCAGGGGCTTTTGCCCTTGAGGGTTCTGCCGGCAAGCGCTTATTCAGTTGATTCTGCCAAGTTTGAGCTATCAGGAAAGGGCCAATTGAGCCGAACTGAGTTCAACTCGATTGTTGCCTGGCTCTCCGGAGTGATTCAGCAGCGTGCCCTTTTCGCTCCCGCCGTGCCTGCTGCCCCACGAGTTCCTCCTCCGCTACCTTTCCGAGCGGGCTCAGCTGAAGAAGGCGCTCAGTAGGGCCTCTGTTGAAATTATTAGTAAATTCAAATATTTAGTTTCCACAGAGAGGGATTGCCTGAGCATCTAAATAGGGAAGGGGCATGCAGATCATCCCCTGCCTGCTGGCGACCCCGGGCGAAGGGCGAACGATACGGAGGAAGGAGTCGCCAGCCTCGCCAGGAATAGCGAGGAAAGATTCCCTGGGGCCGTGTCATTAAGCGTTTGACGCTTCTTTCGCCCTGCGCTAGCCATCCTGCCCCGACTTACAAGCGAGGCTGCATTTTGTGCTGTCATTTTGGTCGGAAATTTTTTCTTCAGCCCTCGCGCGCAGCACACAGACTATTTCATGTCAGAAACTCAACAGGTCGAAACTTCTTCGATGGATAGCTTTGCCCAGCTCTTCGAAGCATCACAGTCGACCGCCCAGGAGCATGAGCTCGGTGGTGAGGGCCAAATTGTCACAGGCGTTGTTGTTCGCATCAACCGTGACTTCGTCATCGTAGATATCGGTGGCAAATCTGAAGGCGTTTTGAATAAAGACGAATTCCTTGGTGCAGCTGGCGAGTTCGCCGTAGAGCCAGGTGATCGCGTCGACGTCTACATCGAGTCTCGCGAGAGCGACGACGGCCTCATCTCATTGTCAAAAGAAAAAGCTGACAAGATGCGGGTTTGGGACGAGATTTCTACCGCTTGCGAGCGGGACGAGATCATCGAAGGCACAATCACGCAGCGCGTAAAGGGTGGCCTCTCGGTGACGATTCGTGGTGGCGTCAAGGCATTCTTGCCTGGCAGCCAGGTCGACCTCCGTCCAATTCGTAACCTCGACAAGCTCATTGGTCAGACTTTTGAGTTCAAGGTTATCAAGTTTAACAAGAAGCGTGGCAATATTGTTCTGTCTCGCCGCGTTCTTCTCGAGAAGGAGCGCGATTCTCTCAAGGCGAAGACTTTGGAGAACCTCCAAGAAGGTCAAGTCTTGCAGGGAACCATCAAAAACCTCACCGAGTACGGCGCCTTCGTCGACTTGGGCGGAATCGATGGCTTGCTCCATATCACCGACATGTCTTGGGGCCGTGTCAATCACCCAAGCGAAGTCTTCGCTGTGGGCGACGAAGTTACCGTCAAGGTTCTCAAGTACAATGCCGACACCGAGCGTGTCAGCCTTGGCATGAAGCAGACTCAGCAAGACCCATGGATCCACGCTTCAGAAGCTTACCCAGTGGGCAAGCTTGTTGAAGGCAAGGTGATGAGCCTCACTGATTACGGTGCATTCGTTGAATTGGAACCAGGCGTTGAGGGCTTGATTCACGTTTCCGAGATGTCCTGGACCAAGAAGATCAAGCATCCTTCAAAGATGCTCGAGATTGGCCAAGAGGTTGCATGCCAAGTGCTCGAAGTTGACAGCGATTCAAAGCGCATCAGCTTGGGCATGAAGCAGCTTGAGCCCGATCCATGGAGTGTCTTCACCGATGCTTACAAGCCAGGCGATCGCATCACTGGTAAGGTTCGCAGCATTACCGACTACGGTGTCTTCGTGGGAATCGAAGAAGGCGTTGACGGCATGGTTCATAAGACCGACCTCTCTTGGACCGTTAAAATCAACAACCCGGGCGATGTTTATGGCAAGGGCGACGACGTTGAAGCGATCATTCTCTCCATCAACCACGATGAAAAGAAGGTCTCCCTCGGCGTACGTCAACTCTTTGACGACCCTTGGGGAACTCTCCTCGAAGAGTTCAAGCCTGGAACGGTTGTGCCAGAGGTCGAGGTTCTTGCCTCAACTGATTACGGAGCATTCGTTCGCGTTCGCGAGGGCATGGAAGCCATCATCCCTGCCGGTGAGATGCCAGCAGGTACCGAGCTCGTGAAGGGCACGAAGGTGAAGGCCGAAATTGCCAACGTCGACACAATGGATCGTCGTGTGACCATGAGCATGTTGAACCCAGGTGAAAGCCCTGCGGCTGAACAGCTCCAGGTCATGAAGCGTGAGTCAACTGGCAAGGGAGCAACCCTCGGCGATCTCTTCAAAGAGAAGCTAGCTGGTTTGAGCGTTGCTGACTCTGAGCCACCAGCAGAAGCTGCACCAGCAGAAGCTGCACCAGCAGAAGCTGCCGCGGAGACTGGCTCCGACGAAGAAAAGACCGAAGCTTAAACTTCGGTCCAGACTCTGAGCGTTTCACAGCGTTCAGAGTCCGCTCAGGAGCGCAGTTCAACTCCGCTCTCTCTGAAAAGCCCTGACCCTTGGTCGGGGCTTTTTTATTGGGCGCGAGCAGCGGGTTATTTATTTGCGCTGAGGGCTCTGTACGATCCCGTCGAAGAGATCTACTCTCCCACCAATGCGTGACGCGGAAGAGGTAGAAGCAAGTGGAGGCTGGAGCACGCAGCGCATCGTCTTTGTCTCGATAGCTTCGGCGGTCGTCTTGGCTGTGTTGGTCGCTGTCCGGAGTATTCTGCTGCCCTTCTTATTGGGCATGATCATCGCCTACGTTCTGACGCCCCTCGTTAGTTTAGGCGAGAGGATTCGTTTACCCCGCGGCGTTTCAGTGGTGACGGTTTATCTATTCGTCTTTGGTGGTCTTTATATTTCTGGCGCTTCGGTTGCTCCACGCATCTATGAAGAGAGTGTCCAGATTGCCCGCGATCTGCCCGCGATGCTCGAAGGTGCGGCCGAACGCCACGGCCCGCGTATCGAGCAACTCGTCAACGACTATCTCACAAAGCAGCGCGACGAATCCGCTACGCCTCAGCACCAGCCGGCGGCGCTCATTCAAGAGCTGCCCGATGGTTCTTTGAGCGTCGAGGTGAAGAACGGCTTTGATATTGTCGAAGAGGCCCCGGGTCGCCTGCATCTTGCACCGCGCGAAGAAATACCTGTCGGCGGCGTCAAAGTTTCGGATCTTGTTTCCCAAGGAATTGATCAATTCATCAAATACGCCCAGTTGAACGCCCTACATTTTCTCAAGCTGGGTCAATCTTTAGTGGCAGGCTTGTCTCGGGGTGTGTTCTTGCTCTTCATGACTCTCATGGTGGCGGGCTACATCATCATGACCCGGGAGAATATCCTGAGCTTTTTTGCTTCCTTGGTGCCCGCTGCTCGACGTCCCGGTTTTGATGTCTTGATTCGTCGCATCGACAAGGGCCTTTCAGGGGTAGTGCGTGGTCAATTGTTGATTTGCGTGGTCAATGGAGTGCTGAGTGCGATTGGTTTTGCTCTCTTTGGTTTGAAGTACTGGCCGGTTCTCGCCCTGGTTGCCGGCATTATGAGCATCATTCCTATCTTTGGATCGATCTTAAGCACCATCCCGGCTGTGTTGATTGGCCTCACCCAAGATATCTGGACCGCACTTTGGGTTCTGCTGTGGATCGTCGGAGTGCACCAAGTCGAAGCAAATCTTCTCAACCCGAAGATCATCGGCGTTTCTGCAAAGATCCATCCTGTTTTGGTGGTCTTTTCTCTTCTGGTGGGTGAGCACTTTTACGGGCTTTGGGGGGCTCTTTTTGCCGTTCCTCTGCTTTCGCTGGTGCAGAGTATTTTTAATCATTTCCGTTTCGCTCTTCCCGAAGCCCAACGAGATAGTTTCTTTCTCACGAAAAGGCCGCCTGGGGTCGCTTTCGAGGTGCTGGCCCAGAGGGGCGGGGGAGCTGGCTCGCGCCAGCAGTCTGCTCCTATTCCGAGCGTTGCGGTTCAAGATCCAGACTCGAGTAAGCCCGCAGCAGACACCCCCGATTCTGGACCAGATTAGCCATTTCTCTGCTTTTGCTTGTCACCCAAGCGTTGCTCGTAGTTCGTGACAGGGCTATAGGCCTGACGTGGCCAAACAGACCCGTAAGTTTCAGCGAGCTAAGTCAAAAGAAGGTGCTTCAACCGGCAAAGAGTTGCGGGCGCAAATGAAGCAGCCCCCGGCAAGTGCGTCTGCTGGCCAAGCGGCGGCTATGCCCGACCCCTTCGCCCCAGCGCAGATTCGTTCGACGGCATTGCGCGTCAGCATGATTCTTCTTGCTCTCTGGATCATTGGCGGCCTGAGTGCCGGCTTCGTACAAAGCGATACCGTGCGCTACTCCATCCTGGGAGTCACGGGGGCTTTGACGGTCGTGGTAATCGGTGTGCTGCTCTGGACTTTGAAGCGTACCAAGACTGCCCATGAGATGGCTGGTCTGCTCCAGGGCGTCGATACTCCTGAAGAGCGCGAGGCCGCGATTGCCCAGCTCAAGACAGACGGCAAAAAAGGCGATGCGACGAAGCTTTTTGCGCGGGCGCAACTTGA
>JAKVCH010000182.1 GCA_022447485.1 Polyangiaceae bacterium
AGCAAAGTCGAAGGTGGCTCTCGCTTTGATGCAATCGTTTGACACCGATAAAAGACGCCTGATTCTGCCTCTTCGATTATTTAAGGGCGGAAAGCTTCTTATTTGAGAGTTTTGGCCGTCCGATCAAGGAGGAGATGGGGCCGCTACCGTATTGGGTGGAAATTTCACTCTTTCTGTAGTCGCTCGCGAAGAACGCTATGAAGGACGAATCACTTTTTTCTTCAGCAAAGGCAGATTTACCTGCAGCCATCGTTGTGTTCCTGGTGGCGTTGCCGCTGTGCTTGGGGATTGCATTGGCATCTGGAGCCCCCCCGATAGCTGGGTTAATCGCAGGCATTACGGGCGGTATTATTGTTGGAGCAATTTCTCAGTCACCTCTTGGCGTGAGCGGCCCGGCTGCTGGCCTGGCCGTGATTGTTCTGAATGCCATCGACGCCCTGGGTGCCTATGAACTCTTTCTTGTCGCCGTAATTATCGCCGGCGTTTTGCAGGTTGTATTTGGCATTTTACGTGCTGGAGTACTGGCTTACTATTTTCCTTCCTCGGTGATCCAAGGAATGCTTTCTGGCATTGGTATTATCATCCTCCTGAAGCAGATCCCTCACGCCGTTGGCTACAATCGCGACTATGAAGGAAGCGTACAATTCATGCAGAGCGATGGCGAAAACAGCTTTAGCGCGCTTTCGCATATGCTCTCCGGTGTGAATGCCGGCTCTATCGCGATCACGTTCATCGGCTTGGGCTTGATGTTACTCTGGGAGCGGCCGATCATTCGCCAATCCAAAATAGGCATGGTGCCTGGCCCCTTATTGGCAGTTCTAGGGGGGGGGCTTTTAGCGAAAGGCTTTCAAGGTCAGCCTGGTTGGGCTTTGGGGCAGGACTTTTATGTTGAATTACCAGAGTTTTCGCTCGACTCTTTGGACTCCCTTGTCACCTTTCCAAATTTCTCTGGACTGACGAGCCCAGACGTTTGGATGGCAGGCGCTACAATGGCCATCGTTGCCAGCCTAGAAACCTTACTCTGCGTCGAAGCCACCGATAAACTCGATCCGCTCAAGCGGACGACCCCGACGAACCGCGAGTTAGTTGCCCAAGGCTCAGGTAATATCATCTCCGGCCTATTGGGCGGTTTGCCTGTTACTCAAGTAATTGTGCGCAGTTCTGCAAATATTCAAAGTGGCGGTCGAACCAGGCTATCGGCGATTGCGCATGGGTTTCTGTTACTGCTGAGTCTTCTCTTCGTGCCTGATTTATTGCGCCTGATCCCTCTGGCTAGCCTGGCAGCGATTCTGCTTATCGTTGGCTATAAATTAGCCAAGCCTCATATTTTCGTCGCGATGTGGAAGAAGGGTGCTTATCAATTTGCTCCATTTTTAGTGACCGTAGCAGGGGTGGTTTTGACTGACTTGCTGACAGGGGTGGTCGTTGGCCTCGTTGTTGGTTTTATTGCCGTGCTCTATCACAACTATCGGGTCTCATTTCACTTTGATGCGTCGAGTTATGTCCCAGGTGAACCGATTGTTATCGAGCTCAGCGAGAATGTCTCTTTTCTGAATAAAGCAGCCATTAAGAAAACCCTCGGCAGCTTACCAGCAGGTGTGCACGTGATTATCGATGGATCGCGAAATGTTAGTCTCGATCCAGATGTGCAAGAGATTATCGAAAATACCGTAGCGACTGCTGAGGGGCGTCGATTGCAGATAGAGTTGATTGGTTTCGATGGTCTTGAGGAAAGCGATCAGGCATCCCATGACAGTATTCAAGAGGTAGCAGAAGCCATGGCCCAACGACCTTCCCGTCGATTAAAACGCCAATCCTTAGAAGAGGGTGCTTTATCGCCAGTGTCTACGAGGTAGGCGGTTCTCGTGCGGAGCTTTTTCCTAGCGATGTTTTGAGTTTTTGGTCGAGCAGGAAAACAAAAAAGAAAAGACCAAGGCAATGCCCTGGTCTTTTCTTTTGCTCTATTGCTTATTTGGATTGGTCGCTTATCAGAGGAGATCTGCGTAAGCAACAACACCAACGGTGCTACCGAACCAAATGTCGGTCGCGTCACTCGCATCGCCAGCTGCGCTGATGTTGTAGACGTCAGCACCAGCATACTCGAATCGGTTATCCCAGCGGATAACGAAGTTGTCGACGTCTGGTACAGGCTTCAGATCAAGTGTGACAGTGCCAGTGGCCACCAACTCGTCGCTGCTTTCGCCAGTGAGGATTTCTCCACGAACCGCTGCGCCGAATGCGGGTGCGAATTGGTAGCCAGCCGCGAGGCTTGCACCAAAGAATTGTGATGTGCCTGCGCCGTAACCCGCGTTGAAGTCGACGTTACCGATGACGGTGAGGTCTCCCGGGCTCCAAACGACAACTGCATCTACGAAGGTGTCCAGGAATCCGGAGTCATCAGGCGATGTCGACTGCAGAGCACCCAAGTAGATGCCGAAGTCGTCACCGTTATCGTAAGCAACCTGGACACCAGCTTCGATTGGAGCGCTATTGAGCTGAGAGTTATTCGACTCGTTGGCGACCATACCGCGAATGATCCAGTTGCCCGTTGTGTACTCTGCCTTCACACCCGTATGCCAGAAAGGCTGGAAGTTGAAGTAGAGCTCACCGCGTGTGTAGTTGAGGTTCTGCCAAGATTCTGCAACCTCTGCACCGTAGATCGTGCCGAAAACACCAGCATCAATCGAAATGCTATCGGAGGGCCGCCAGGTTGCATAGGCATTTGTTATAGGACCAAGAGTGCCTGTTCCGTAGGTGGGCACAGCATCACCGAAGCGGAGAGAGCCGTTCACGGCCCAGGAGCCACCATCATAACCTAAGTCGGCACCGAGCCAGTTGAGACCAAAACCATTTTGTGCTCCGCCGGCTGTGCCGGGTGCGTAGAGGCTCCCGCCACTATTTTGCGCGTAAACGCCACCACCAGTACTGCCTACGTCGGAAGTCTGCCAGCCACCATAGGCATCAGCAAAAACGAAAAGGCTGGCTCCGCCTGCATCCTCTTCGACTTCGACTTCGACAGCTGCTTCTTCCACTGTCTCTTCTTCAACAGCTTCGGGTTCTGGTTCTGCAGCTGGTTCCGGTTCTGCGGCCGGCTCAGGCTCTGGAGCCGGAGCTGGCTCGGCAGCTTCTTCAGTTTGGGCTGTCTCAGCGGGTGCTGCTTCAGCGGGTGCTGCTTCAGCGGGTGCTGCTTCAGCTTCGGGGGCAGCTGCTTCCTGGGCGCTTGCGACGCCCGGGAGCATCGCCAATCCAGATACAAGTGCAGACGAAAGCATCGAACGTGTCATCTTCATGGGAATATTTCTCTCAAGTAGGAATGGAAAATTGAAAACGGTCGGGGGCACCTGCGCTCCATCGCCCGCGCAATGAACATTGCCCGTCTTCTATTTCCGATTTGTGTCGAAATATTTTCGACATTTACGAAAGGGTGGAAACGGAACCATTATTTGTAAATTGCTGATATTGTTGAGTTAAGCGGCGAATTTTTTTTCACGCCCTCGATTCAAACTTCCCGTGAATGTTTCGAATGAGTATCTAACGAAGACAAAAATTGCGTGAAATTCGTTACACAGTCAGCATAAAAATGATTCCCCTTCCTTTGTGAAAGCGGTTTCTTTATGCGGCTTGATTCAATTGTCTCTTGCGCTGATCGTCACGGCAATGCCGCCCCAAGACACCATGCTCGTGTTGTGTTTTTCTGAGAGCGCTTTTTTTTGCAAGAGCCTCGTTAAAACGTATTGGCTGGGTTCAGGTGCCTCGTTTTTCCAACATCATGCGTAGCTCTTCTCGATCGTTGGAACGGCCCATGGCTTCTTCAAGGGTAATCAGTCGACGAGCGTAGAGCGAGAAGAGACTTTGATTCAGCGTTTGCATGCCATGGTCGGTTTGTCCGACCTGCATAGCGGAATAAATCTGATGCACCTTGTCTTCCCGTATCAAGTTTCGAATGGCGGCGGTTGGCACCATGATCTCCATGGCCAGAACTCGTCCAGGAGCACCGGCACGGGGGAGTAATAATTGACTCACTACGCCTTCAAGAACGAACGAGAGCTGCGCTCGAATTTGACCCTGCTGATGAGGGGGAAAGACATCAATAATTCGGTTGATACTTTGGGCGGCTGAATTGGTATGCAGAGTCGCAAAGACGAGGTGACCCGTTTCTGCAATGGTGAGTGCTGCTTCAATTGTGTCGAGGTCGCGCATCTCGCCAATCAAGACGACGTCGGGGTCTTGGCGCAGAACGTACTTCAGAGCTGTTTTGAACTTTGCGGTATCGGCACCAACTTCACGTTGATTGACGACGCACTTCTTATGCGGATGAAGATATTCAATCGGATCTTCAATCGTCATAATGTGTTGGCGCGTCTCGGCGTTGATTTTGTCGATTATGCTCGCCAGCGTTGTGCTCTTCCCTGAGCCGGTGGGACCTGTGACGAGTATCAGTCCACGTGGTCGCCGCGAGAGGTCACTGAGAACTTTGGGCAGCCCCAATTCTTCAAAGCTGAGAATCTTAAAGGGAATGGAGCGAAATGCACCGGTGACTGCTCCTCGTTGCATGAAGATATTCGCGCGAAATCGCGAGAGGTTTTTCACACCGAAAGATAAATCTAGTTCTTTATTTTTTTCGAATTCGATCTTCTGCTCTTCGGTGAGCACCGAGTAGCAGAGCTGCTTGGTCTCAACAGGACTTAAGGGCTGCAGCTTGAGTGGGACTACTTGACCGTCGATACGCAAAAGAGGTGGGGACCCTGTGGTAATGTGCATATCACTTGCGCCCTTCTCAATCATTGCTCGTAAGAGCTGGTGCAAGTTAACTTTTAGGCCCTGTGGTTCCATTAAATCCGTACCTTCTTCTTCGTGAGTCAGTGTGGCGCTGGTGTTGAGTTGGTCAAAATTTTCATTGCTTTTGCGGCCGAAGAGTCCCGTGTAAAGCGAGAAAAAAACGCAGAAGCTAGTCAGCCATCGTTACGCGAGCCACTTCTTCTGGGGTCGTCACTCCTTCGAGGACTTTGGTAATACCGGCCATTCTTAGCGTCGCCATGCCAGACTTGATCGCGGCTAGTTTTAACTCAGCAGTGGATGCGCCTTGCAAGACTTGCTCCTTGAGGTCGTCATTAAATCGCATCACCTCATACAAAGCTACGCGACCTTTGTAGCCTGTGTCATTGCATACCGAACAGCCGGCACCTTTCTTGGGTTGGGCTGAGGAGATTTGTTCTTCGGTACAGCCTAGCTCTCTGAGGGTTTCGGCTTCTACCTCGGCATCCACCTTACATTCACCACAGATTCTTCGTGCAAGTCGTTGGGCGACCACAAGGTTCACAGAAGCGGTAATAAGAAAGGGTTCGACGCCCATATTGAGGAGACGGGAAATTGTCGCAGGGGCGTCGTTGGTATGAAGTGTCGATAAAACCATATGCCCGGTCAATGCTGCCTTCACCGCAATTTCGCCAGTTTCGAAGTCTCGAATCTCTCCGACCATGATGGTGTCTGGGTCTTGGCGAAGGAACGAGCGCAAAGCTGCTGCGAAGTTGAGGCCAATATCTTCGTGCATCTGGACTTGGTTGATTCCGTGAAGGTTGTACTCCACAGGATCTTCCGCTGTGCTAATATTGACTCCTGGCTGGTTGAGAGAACTCAGCGCCGAGTAAAGTGTGGTTGTCTTACCTGAGCCGGTCGGCCCGGTGACAAGCACCATGCCCCAGGGCTGTTCGATAGCCCACTGGAAGTCTTCTTTGGGTTTCGGATCAAAGCCGAGCTTGGACATATCGAGCTGTAGGTTCCCCTTATCGAGGAGACGCATCACTACTTTTTCGCCCCAGATCGTCGGCAGCACAGAGACGCGAAAGTCCATCTCTCGCCCCTTGCCCATTTTTAGCTTAATGCGGCCGTCTTGGGGAAGCCGTCGCTCCGCGATATCAAGCTGACTCATAATTTTGAGGCGGCTCACCAGAGCATTCTTTAATTTAAGGGGCGGGCTCATCTCTTCGACGAGTACCCCATCAATACGGTAACGGACACGGAACCTTTTCTCGTAGGGTTCGATATGAATATCAGATACACCCTTTTTAATCGCGTTCAGCAACAATATGTTCACAAGTCGCACAACAGGCGCATCTTCACTCTCTTTCTCGAGCGCCAGGGCTGACTCTTCTTCGTCATCAGCCGAAAAGTCGATATCATCGTCTTCTAACTGAAAGTCTTCCAGTACTTCTTCGTAGGAAGGGCCTTTGTTGTAGTAGCGTTCAATGGCTGACTGAATCGCTGATTCCGAGGCGACAACCGGCTCGACGTTGTAGCCACTGAGAAATTTAATATCGTCGATGGCATGTAGGTTGGTGGGATCGCTCATTGCGACGATCAGCGAGGAACCAGAGCGTGAGACCGGAACGATGCCATGCTTTTCGCAAACATCTTGGCTCACGATTTTTATTACATCACTTTCTATCTCGTATTC
>JAKVCH010000183.1 GCA_022447485.1 Polyangiaceae bacterium
GACTCGCTGCAGAGCGGCTTGTGTGGCAACGAGATGAGGGGCATCCGAGCGCTCTTCTTTGGGGAAGAGGTCGAAGGCTACTCCTGGAGCGAAAACCTTGAGCTTGTAGAGGGTGACATGATTTTTCCCACTGCGGACAATAAAGTCCTGAACCATTTTCACGTGCAGCTTGTGTGCGGAAAATCGGCGCATCGAGCTACTGAAACCGAGAAATCTCTGAGAAAATTCACAGGTCTTCTCTTCGCATTCGAGTTGATCGCGGGAGGCGACCAAAAAAGTGCTGATGATCCCCACCGAGAAGAAGGTCAGTGCTCCGAGCACGAGGCGTCGCACTGGGACGAGTTGCGGCAGGTTGACAATAGGAAGTATTTCCTCAGCGAGGTTGAACTTTCGGGAAGGATACATTCTCTGATTTCTTGCTTTGTCTGCCTGGCACAGACAGCACGGAGAAGACACTTTCAAACAAATTCAAGAGCTTGTCGATCAGGGCAGTGCTCCTCTTCGATGAAGGGGTCCTTTACCGCCCTGTCCGTGAACCACTGCTCTGCCCATGAACCACCGCTCTGCTCATGGCCCCCCGCAATCTCTTTCAACGCGCTTCAATAGCAAGGCCCTCAAAAGCCATTGACGCGAGGCCTCTTGCGCTTTGCATGCAACGCATGACAGCTCCTCTGTCGCGGATTTTTCAACGATGCAAAAAAGGCCACCTCAGACGAGGTGACCTTGGGTTACGGTGACTTGCCAGACGGCTCAAACAAGACCGTCGAGCGTGCCTTGGTCACTACCGTCGTCCTGAGTACCGTAGGCCTCGATCTCAGCCCCGAACGCCTGCGCAATCGAGACCAGAATCTTATTCTGCGGCGTAGGCGAGAGGAAGTTTCCGCCAGCGGAAGGCTCGGAGGGGTCACAACGGTACACGTCATCCGGGCAATCTTGCGCCATGCGCAGGCGACGACCCATGCGGAACCTGCCGCTCGCCCCGCCAGCCAGAAGCGTGGGAACATTCGTTGTGCGATGCTCAGCCGGATTGCCCATATCGCTCGTTGCGTAGATAAGCGTTGAGTCAAGGATGCCGAACTCATCGAGCTTCTGCATAAAACGCGCGATTTGCTTGTAGTTGTACAGATTGATTGCCGCCAGAGAGGCCCAGGACCCAGGGCTTCCGGGGCCTGCGTCGGGAGAATTCATCAATCCAGCCGCAGAAGCAGAATACTGATGCGCAATGGCATGATCTTGCGAGTCCGACCGGTCCGTCAGGAAGACGGTGGCAAATCTCGTGAGATCGCAAGCCATGGCCTGAGCGAGCATATCTGTCATCAATTCGGTAATGACTGGAAAGAAGGGCTCTCCGCCATTGAAGGCAGCTATGCTCGGGAAAAGACTCGGATCGGGCGGAACAGGAACGCTACACGCAGCACTCAGGGTTGGTTCCTGGAACTGCTTTTCCAGTTCACGAATCGAGGTTAAGTGTTGGTCCAGCTTCAATTTTTCGCGGGCTGCGAGCTTGGGGTTCAGGCGATTGATGTCGCCGTTGATTAAATCAATCACACTCTTGCCGAGTGCTCTCTGCCTGGCGGCACGCGCTTCGGCCTCAGGGTCATCCCCCAAGGCAAAGCCGGCGAAGAATAGATCGAAAGCCTGCACCGGATCGATGATTTTTGGCAGCGGCACGCCGCCCGCACCAAAAGAGATTGTGCGACCAGTCTCTGTCTGAGCCATCCCGACACCAAGCGAGGCACTCGCCAAGCGAGTCTCGGCACCGAGGCCCATCTCGAACGCCAGGTATTGGTCGAGCGACATGTTCAGCGGGGTGCCTGAAATCTTGCTGCCGGTAAGAATTGCTCCCGCGGATTCGTGTCCGCCCGCGCGAGAAGTCAGGTCGATTCCTTCGATAAGCAGGATCTTGTCCTTGAAAGATTTGCCGTAGGTCGCAGCGTCGTCGAAAGGACTGAGAGAGCAACCGTCGTAGGCGATGTCAAACTCAGTCTCGGTATCCGTGTCGCGCATGGCCCAATACTCCGAGGCAACACCATGTGGATGGTACATGCCCACGAACTTCATGGGGAGGTTCTCGCCTTCTGCCTGCGCCACTGAGTCAGCCAGCATGTTCACGAGTGGCAGCGCAAAGGCGCTTCCACCGAGAGCTTGAAGAAAAGTACGTCGTGATGAGCGCTTCATTGTGCCGTCCTGTAGCTGAAAAGTTCCTGACCAGTGAAAGAGACAAGTATTTCAATCAACGCTTTTTGCTGATCGATTGGCTGGGCATTGACCGTTTCTATAAACGTAGCCTCGGAAGCCTCAGGGATATCTCTTTCTGCCGCCTGTGCCCTGAAGAGTTGGCGAGCGAAACACGTGCGCACCTCAGAACTCAGCGCCATTGCGGCCGCCAGTTCGTTCGAGTTGCTGTAAGGGCCATCAAAATCAAGTCCAAGGGCAACCTCAACCGTAGAATCGACAGGTTTGCCGTTGTCCTCGGACTGGAAGCCACCCATGGCGTTGAATTGCTCGAAAGAGAAGCCAAGCGGATCGATGAGATCGTGACACGCTGCACACGCTTGGTCGGTCGAATGAATCGAGAAGCGTTCGCGTGTGGTCTTCGTCGGGTCTTGCGCCGGGGGTACGATGTCTACGTTGAGAAAAGTGGGGAGCTCGATCTCGATGCACCCCAAACGTCTCATGAGCGCCACGCCTCGCAGGATGGGGCCTGTTTCGACCGCGTGGGAGTGCACGGTGAGGAAGGCCGCTTGATTTAAAAGACCAATACGCTCGGGAAGGTCAACCCTGCCCTCGCCTGCTACGCCGTAAAAGGCAGCCAGTTCGGGACTGACGATGCTCCAAGGTGCACCGAGCAACTCCTCAACATTGCCGCCATTCATGAGTGTCGCCTGGATGAAGTCGATACTTTCCTGCTCGATAGCGGACTGTAAGGCATCGTACTCAGGGTAGACAGTGTTGTCCTTGCCGGTCTCGCTGACTCGATCGATACCAAGCCACTCCTGAACCAACTGGACGGCGCGCATCTTCCCTGCGTCAGTGGCGAGCAAGCGGCGAGCGTGCTCCATGCGCTTGTCAGCGTTGCCCAACTCTCCAGCGTTCGCCGAAGCCAAAAGCTCCTCATCTGGTGGGCCACCGGTGAGCAAGTAGGCAAGTTGTGATGCTATTTCGTGCTCAGCCAACTGGATGTTTGCAACCTGCTCGCCGCTGCCAATTTCTGTCAGATAGAGAAAGTTCGGCGATTGCAATATGCCTCGAATCAATTGATGGACACCCTCGGCGTAGGTGCCGCCAGTGGCCCCTGACTGGTAGAGAGCAAGAAGGGCTGCCCGCTCCTCCTCGGTAATGGACCGACGGTAAGCGCGGGGGGCAAACACGTCGATGAAGGCTTGAGCGCAAGCCTCAGCCCCTGCTGCCGGATCCGCACAGGGCGCAACCTCATCGAGTCGAGTCACAGCCTCGTCGGCAAGAGACACGGCCGCCGAGTCGAGCTGTCGCGCCAAAACTGGGTCCACCACCTGAGCCTCATTGGTGGTGTAGCCGTGTTGGCGAGTGTCGGGTGGAAATCCCTCCCCCGGAGTCTGGGTCGTACCAAGCAGGGCCTGGACCGAACGGTTGTATTCCGCGTTGGTCAGGCGCCGAATTCGTGCAGGCAAGAGGGAGACGGACGAAGTTCCTCCGGGGAGCACAACAGGTGAGAGCCCGCCGGGGTCGGTCGACGCGCCGGGGTCTTCCCCAACCTGCTCACCGGAAAGACGCGGGCTGCTGCAGGAGATTGCAGCAAGCGCCGGAAGAATGAACGCTGATCGAATGGATCTCAACATTTGAAGGCAAACCATAGTCGTACGAGCCATTGGAGCAGGTCCACTTGAGTGATTTTTGAGAGTTTGTTCAGTCAAATTACAATCTCAGCAAAGGTATTTGACAGCGGCAAAAGATCATCGGCGTAAGGCCTAAAATCGCCAAAGATATTGATGCTCTCTCCGCCGGGAAAGCGTTCACTCAGCCTCCGAAACAATCTCCTCGTGCTCCAAAGGGAGCGAAGAACCGACCAGGGCAGGATTTCTTCGGAGGCACTGAGAAGTAAACGCGTGAACTATCGAAGATTCCGCGAGCGTTCCTCAGGTAAGCACCAAAGATGTGCGTCAGTACCTGCCAGACTCTCAACTGATGGGCTGCTCGTCGGGGTTTACTTCAGACCCGTCGAGCTCGTCTTTGCTAGCGAAGCGAAAGGCCTGCGGCCGCGACCATGCCGTGCGAGCCAAGCGACCCCGACCAAGAGCCACCAGGGGAGCTGACCCTTCCTGCGTAAAGACACACAATCCCGCACAGAAGTGCAACCACACGAGCAGCTCGCGTCTCAACCTTTGACCCTCACTTACCAACGCTCTCCCTGCCCACTCAGGCTTGCCCGTGATCGCCCCATGCCTCAGGTCTAGAGATTCGTGGCCTGGAAATCATCGCATTCATTGGCGCAGGCACTCGCGATGCAGGACAGATATTTGTTGAAGCCCAGCGTGCAATTGTCAGGGTCGTCGGGCTGCATGCATGTGGGCATGCACTGGCACAGGTCTGTGGCTCCCTCGCACTCGAAATCGTTGCACAAGCAATACTGCTGGACGCAGTCGCTCGCCCCACCGCACTGACCCTCGCCAGTATCCTTCAGAACGCCCAGACACTGCGTCTCGACACAGAGTGAGCAGTCGCGTGCGCCCGGCAAGGAGCAGCTGTTGTTGAGAGGCTCAGACGACAAGCCCCCAGTGCCAGGAGTCTTCGTGCTCGAGCCCCCGCTTGATGATCCACCGGATGCCGGGATCAAGACTGGGTTGCCGTTTACACTTGCTCTGCCCCCACAAGCTTCGACGCCAAACGCGAAAGCCAACAGGAAAAATGCTCGCTTCCCGGCAACCTTCGTCATTCCCCGCAACCGGAAGCCGAAAGTGGAAACCAAATATTCTCTCGGCAAATACGCCGCGCGCCGCCTTGGCAGGGGTCGCCATAATCGCAAGATATGCCTTGCTTGGAGCAGGAGCTCCCCGCGTTAGGCGCAATACTCGGACAGTCAGCTTGCTCTGGAGGAGGCGTACATTCCCAACACCACTCCGTCTCTGAGCACGAATTACATGTGCAAAGGGTGCCGTCCTCAAACCCGCAGATACGCATTTGCGGGTCATCGCTTGCAAGAGCGTTACAGCTGCCGGTCTGAGGAGTCGAAGGGCAGAGGTCCGCCTCGGGCACCCTACAGTCAGGTGACTTCCTCCAACCGCTCGCCGCGCAAAAGTAAGTCTCACGGCATTCTACCCGGACGTCGTCACCATAGACGCACCACAGAGCGCTATCACCACAGTCACCATCCTCGACAGGCTCAAGTTCAGGGCACGCCGACGGGTCGAGTACATCAAGCGGACTCCCGAGGGGTTCGTCAGCCTCAGGCTGCGCGTCATTATCCGGGGTCGGGTCGCCCACGACTGGATCATCCTGTCCGTCTCCTTTGCCAGAACCTTGCTGCGACTGACCCCCTTGTTCGGTAACGCCATCTTCGTTGCCGGTGATCATACGACCGCTGCAGCTGAACGAAAGAAAAAGGGCTCCGAGCCCCACGCTCCAGTGCGCAAGTTGAGAAGAAGGCTGTCGACGATGTTGCAAGATGAATCCGGGGTGAGATGCTTCGGTGAAGAGAGTCGTCCTCACGGTCACCCAGATAAGGAGACCGTGAGACCTTTGGTGGGATTAGTAGCCGCCGTACTCCATGAGCCAGTTGAACATCGTGGTCGTCATTCATCAATAGCGTTCGCTTAGAAGCAGCCCCTATCGTCACAATCCCATCATTAAGATTTATTCCGTGTACCCCTCCATTCCATTTGGCTGGGTAGATGAAAACAATTGGGATTGCATCTTTATCAAATAAAGTAATCTCATTTTATAAAGTTGACCCAGGCATGCAGCGTGTCTCCAGCTACTTTTGATATCGTCGAGAAGATTTAGCCAAGTCGTTCGATTCATGAAGAGCCCGCTCGGCCGGACTTCATCACACGTTACGATAACTCAATCTGCTCGTCGGTCTTTGCGGCCTCGGGCTTGGCATGGACGCATCTCTATTGGGGCTTATTGCTACAAAAAGTGATGCTGCACAGATGGCGCAAGAAACTCTCGAAAAGCTCATAGTCTTCATAAACACGGCGCTCAATCGCGAGCTCGCTGCACCCGTAGCGGATGAAATGTGGGGCTTTATTTTCTTCTCCTGAGCTTTCCCAAGGGCCCGTCCCATGATTAGCTACCTCATGGGAATCGACATTTTTGCCGACTTTGAGCCACCCTTCCCCTTGCTTTCGATTGAGCTCAGCCGACATTTCGTGGCGTTTGAGTCCAGTTCGGATGCTTCGGGCGCCGAAGGAGAGCTCGCGCAGCTCGAACAGCTCATCGGACAGCCGATCGATGGTCGCTTGACG
>JAKVCH010000184.1 GCA_022447485.1 Polyangiaceae bacterium
GTCATGGGGAAGAAGATCACCCGGTGCTGGAGAATCTGCAAGTCAAAGGAAAAAGGACACTCAGATCCCCTTGTTCACCGGCTCAAGAGGGGCATACTCCCCGCCCCATGTCTGATTTCGCTTCACTTTTCGAAGACGCCTCCCAAAAGTCTCCAGCCCAGAACCAACCCCTCGAGGCTGGTTCGAAAGTACAAGGCACTGTTCTAGAAATCAGTGGTGGGCTTGTGGTGCTGGATATTGGAGGAAGTGCCGACGCTACTCTCGATCTCCAAGAACTGAGCGACCGCGTCGTTCAAGTGGGAGACAAGATCACGGCAACTGTCAAAAACGCTCGTTCCGATGGGCCAGAGCTCACCCTCTCCCTGGGGAAAGGTGGCGGCGGCATTGATGTTGATGCTCTAAAGCTAGCTCTCGAATCAGAGACACCAGTTGCCGGCTCAATCAAGGAATCCGTCAAAGGCGGGTTCGTGATTGATCTGAATGGGGTACGCGCCTTCTGTCCCATCTCGCAAATCGACAGTAGCTTCGTGAATGAACCAGAAGTATTTGTAGGCCAAAGCGCAGATTTCCTGATCTTGGAGATCAAAGAGGGCGGGCGGAATATCGTCGTATCTCGCCGCAAGCTACTGGACGCGGAGCGCCTGCAAGCGCAAGAACAAATCGCTGCAACTCTTGAGGTAGGTAGCGATGTCCAAGGAACGATTCGCGAGATCGTCAAGCACGGTGTGGTCGTGGACATTGGCGGAGCCGAGGGCTTCATCCATATCTCTGAACTTGCTCGCCGGCGAGTAGAACGAGCTGAAGACGTCGTCAGCATCGGCGAAACCGTTCAGGTCAAAGTGCTGCGAATTGAAAAGGATGACCGTGGATTGAATATCCGCCTCTCACTCAAGGCCCTCGATACGAGTGCGCCCCAGGAGAGTGCGAAGGATGAAATCCTCGAATCTGAAGTCGTGCGCCACACCAATTCAGGTGTGATCGTAGCGACGAAGATTGGCGAAGGACTCGTCCCTAGCCGTGAACTCGACCTCGCTCCAGGTGCAGATCATCGACGAGCTCTGCCCGTTGGCACCCCTCTGAAAGTCGTCCTGGTGAGCAAAGATGGTCGAGGAAAAATTAGATTCAGCGTGACTCGGGTCGCGCAGGTCGAAGAACGAAGTAATTACCGTAGCTTCTCAAAGGAGACCAAGGCGAAGAAAAACCTTGGCAGCCTGGGCGATTTAATGGCGTCTCAATTTGGCGCCCTTTCCGCCCTGGCGGCAGCTCATCCAGTGCCTGAAAAGCCTGCACCTCAGGTAAAGACCTCACCGGCTCCTGCGAAGAAGGACAGCACCTCCAAGGCGAAGGCCACCTCTGGCGCTCCAGCACCAGCTCCCCAAGAGCCAGGTACACCGGCCCCAGCCTCGGGCAGCCCTCAAGCCAACCAGCCAGCGCCTGCTCCAGAAAAAAAGCCTCAAAAGAAAACCCACAAGGGCGTTGTCAGTCGCCGACGCAGCTAACCCGCAGTCAGCACCATGCTCGATCAGCATCATGCTCGATCAGCACCCGGCTCTGTAGACTCGGCGCAATCCTGTGCTCTGAAAGGCTCGGTCAGTCGTCAGAGGTACGGGCGTGAGAAAACTGCCTGAAGCCCTCCAAAGGGGCGACCACTTGACGCTCAATGAGATCGGCGACGGTGTCGCGAATCGTGTCGCCAGGATCTCTCGGTTGAAAACCCAATTGAGATTCGGCTTTCTCGCTCGAGCAATACCAATAGTACTGGCCCAACTCGACACTCTCGCGCTCAACGGGAGAGGAGCCTCCAATTCTCTTCAGAGCCGACTCATAAAGGTCAAATATTCCCAGCGCGACACCCGTCTGACGGGGTAGGGAGAAAAGCGGAGCAGAAACGCCCGTCATACGCGCCAAGCGTCCAAAAAACGCCTTCACCGTCATATTCGCGCTATTCAACAAATAACGTTCGCCAGCATTTCCGCGTTCAAGAGCCGCAATCAGGCCCTGAGCGGCATCTCGAACATCCACAAAGGCCAGTCCACCAGCTGGTGTTGCCGAAATCGACTTTTCAAGAAAGCGACGCACGTCGCCCGTCGATGATTCCCGAATATCACCAGGCCCTAAAAGTAAACTCGGATGCACACAAATCACCTCGAATTCAGGGCAATTCATCGAGAGCGCGACTTTCTCACCATAAAGCTTGGTTCGATAGTAGGGCCAACCTCCAATATGCTCGAGAGGGGTTGGACTGGCTTCGTCGGCTATGTCTCCGGAGTTCTTGCTGACCGCTAGGGTACCGCTCGTGCTCACATAAACAACACGAGGCACGCCTGCGCTCTGCAGGGCCTTGAGGGCGATAGCTGTTCCATCCACATGAATCTTTTGGAGGCGTTCCGCGGCGTCTTTCTCGCGAGCGACAATTCCGGCACAAAAGAAAGCAGCCTCACATCCTTCTGCAGACTTTCGAACAACATCTTCCTCCAAGATGTCCACAGCTTGGGTTTGCAGCTCTTGCCCATCAGGCAAGGATAAGAGTCCGCCAGCCCGGGAAGTACCCACCACCTCATGCCCCGCCTGGAGCAATGCCGAAGAAAGGTGCGAACCGAGAAACCCGCTCGCTCCAAGAACGAGAACTTTCACCCTGGCTCCCCGGCAGCAGCTCCAAGCTCTTCTGACTTGATATTCAACTGAAAGAGCTTCTGCATTTTCATCAGATGATTGATATTATTCGTCTTGATGCGCCCTGCCATAAAGTCTTTGGGGCCGGGAACCCAAGACTCCCGAATAATCTTCTCAAAGGTCTGAGCATCCGTCTTCAACACGCAATCTGCGTTATCAACTGTCTTGCCCTTGGCGACTTCAACTTCTGCAGAAGTCACTCGCACAGTCCAACGCTCTTCGCCGAGAGAAAAATAGTAACTCAGCGGCGATTCCACCACGTCCGGCTGGAATCGTTGACGCAGCTCGTCCATCAAAGGAGCCAGTCCCAGCTCTACCGGAGCCTCTTCTTTTACAATCGCCATAATATCCACCTTTTCTAATTCAAATGCCTCAGATTTCGAGAGAGCATCCACCGCCAAATAGGCGATACGTGCCACAACTCTCGATGCATCACTACGGTTCAAATTCGCGGTCAGCTGACTCAAACGACTAATGGAGATAGGCTGACCAATACGCGCCCCTAAGTGACGATTTCGCGGAAACTTTGAGCCCCGAGGCAGGGCCCGATGAGTCCCTTCCAGCCAAATCGGAAGAATATCCACTTGGTGATGCAAGGCGATATGCCCCATGGCCGGTTTGAAGGGTCGCAAACGGGCATCATCACCTCGGCTCCCTTCTGGAAAAATTAAAACCGTATGGCCACGGTCAAGCACCTCTCCTGCCCGGCGCAAAGCGGCACGTAAGGAACCGCTACGAGGCATGGGCACGAGATTTGTGAGTTGATCAAAATAGGCCTTTCGGTAGCGGTCGCCCTCGAAGAAGTAGTCTTGAGCCGCCAAGGTGATCAAATCTTTCCCGTAATCTCCAAGAGCATACTTCACCAGCCCCATATCTAGGTGACTGCTGTGATTCGCAACGACCAAGGTATTGCGATTATGAGGAATCGACGCCCGACCCGTCACGTTCGTCGTGAAGATTCGCCGGTAGGCATCTAATTGCCCCGCGCCAAGAAAAGATTTTGTCCAATCCCGCAAAGGGGCGGGAATCTTAAGGTCCTTCTTCTCTTCTCGTCCCTCAATCTTTGTCGTCCTCGATGGGAGAGAGGCCATCGTCAGCTTAAGGGCATCGACTAGTTCCCGCACGGTCTCTGCTGCTGCAAGCTTTTCGCCATCGAGAGCTCTTCCCAGGCGAGTCTCCAAACCAACGAGAAGCTCCAAACCCATCAGGGAATCAAAACCTAATTCTGCTCGTAAATCTGAGGAGAGCTGGACTTGAGTCGAGGAGCGACGGGCTATTAAGGCGACCTGTTCCACCACAAGCTTTTCCAATTGAGAGGGCGACTGATCGCGACGAGCATCTTGCCGCGCCACGCCGGCATGCTCAACGAGTCGCCTCACCTCAGGACGCTTCACTTTGCGAGTCGAGGTCCGCGGTAACTTCTGGTCGAGAACCACGACGATAGACGGCTGAGAGAGACGGGGTAAGCCAGCGCATGCCTCTTTAAAAACACGCCGTACGTGCTGATGCTTTTCGTCCCGAGGACGAGCATCATCCAAGGCTGGAATCACGGCTGCGGCCAAGAGCTCTCCGCCTCGGCCATCGTCAACCCCTAGAATGGAGTATTCCTCAATACCATTGAGCGAGCCCAACCGTTCTTCAATATCGTCAGGGTAAATATTCTCCCCGTTCGAAGTGACGACGACATCCTTTTGGCGGCCGACCAACGTTAGCCGCCCGCGGCGATCTAATTTACCGAGGTCACCAGTACGCAACCAACCATCTTGCAAGACATCGTTGGTCGCTTCAGCGTTGTCACTATAGCCACGCATGATGTTGGGACCTTTCGCCAGAACCTCTCCAATTCCGTCTTCTCCGGGGTTCTCGATCCGAAGCTCAACGCCCGGAACAGCATGACCGACATGGCCAGAACGCGATTGAGGTCCGCCTTGAGCGACAGTCAGCACGGGAGCGGCCTCAGTCAGCCCATAACCTTCAGCCAAGTGTAGGCCTAAGGATTGAAAGAGCCGGTGGGTATCAGGATGCAACGCAGCGCCACCACTCACGAGATAGCGTAAGTGTCCGCCTAGGCCTTCATGAACCTGACCGAATAGTCCCTTCCCAATATCGATGCCTGTACTCTTGCCCACCATCTGACTGACGGCTTGTGCCAATCGAAATGCCGAGGGCGCCCAGCGCCCCTTTTCCTCGATATTGCAATGGATGCTTCTCTCAATCATCTCCCAAAGCGCTGGAACGCCGATCAAAGCAGTAGCCCGAGTCTCCGCCAAACCTTCTTTCAGGCGGTCTGCATTCAGCTCATCGAGATAGGCAATTCGAGCACCACGAGAGAGAGGGAGAAGCAAGCCACAGCTTAACTCAAATGTGTGATGCAGCGGCAAAACACTCAGCAAGCGGTCGCCTGTGCCCAAAGGAAAAAGCGGGGCCAGCGAGGAGATCAAGCTTGTGAAATTTTCGTGGGAGAGCATGACGCCCTTGGGAGTCCCAGTAGTGCCACTGGTGTAAATCAATGCCGCCAGCGCGTCGGATTCTGCTTCTAGCTCTAATTCAGCACCGGAATGATCTCGTTCAGCTTGGGTTTCCAAGTCAAGAACCGGCAACGCAGTTCCCAGAGAGAGCTGCTTCTGCACTCGAGTGTCGAGGATCGCGGCCTTCGAGCGTGATGCTTCCAAAATAGAATGAACAGCTTCCTCTTCCAAGGCTGGGTCGAAGGGTACGACCGTGGCACCTGCCGAGAGAATGCCAAAGAACGAAATCGGCCACCCAGGATGATTATTCCCAGCCAATAGAACTCGGTCGCCTCGCTCCACACCGACAGCCTGAAGGCGAGCAGCCGTCTGCCGACTTAAGCGCCCCAACTCACGGTAGCTCCACTTGCTCAAGCCATCCCGCTCCATCAATTGAAGCGCGGGTCGCAAGTCATGACGAGACACCATATCATTTAAGAGATGGGTCAATGTTTGATGTGCACGCGGCGGAACTTTTTCTCTTTCTAGGCGCCTCTCCATTTCTGGAAACACATGGCGCTCCAGAGCAGGTGCATGAATCTCCATGAACCACTCTCGCCAATTAATTTTCTCGGGATACCAAGGCAAGAGGGAGCGCTCTTTTTCAGAAAGTCGTCCGTAGGCAGCGTAGATAGCATCCGTCTTGAAAATATAATTGAATTCGCAAATAAACGGCAGGAAGATATCCATGATCCGGCCAAGTTTTGCCTGGGTTTTGGCAAAAGCATCGAGACCCTGACTCGCACCTTTCAACGGTGCGAGAGGTCCCTTTGCTGAAGACCGAATCAGGCGGCTCAAGGAAGAGGCACCGCGAGCAAGCCGCTTAGGGCCATAACTCTCATACTCCTTCTTGTTGAGCAGACCGCCCTCGAAATGGCGCTGTAGCTTATTGACGATCGGGCTGCCCTTACCAGTTTCTGTATGATGACGCCTTTTATGAAGCCCGGATAACTCGAAAAAACGAGCCATCGAGCAGGGGTTCACGTCGCTTGAGCCGGCTTGATACACCGGCCTTTGACTGCCATCGAGCAGCTCAGAGAGAGCTAAGATGATCCCTGCGCACACCATGTCACAGGGGATCATATCGAGATTATTATCGCTGCCTGGTACCTGAAGACCACCCTGTCGTACCAGAAACATAATCGGCGCGCTGGTGTTGATGCCCTCATTCCATCCAGGAAAAGGGTACTCGATGGTTGATTCAACAATCGCCGGTCGAACAATAGTAAAATCAAGC
>JAKVCH010000185.1 GCA_022447485.1 Polyangiaceae bacterium
GGAGAGAGGCGCCGGCTCAGCATAAGGCGTTTCGGTAATCGTATTACGGGGTTGATTCATCGGCGCCTGATTTGCTCGTCGATTCAGCTTGAGCCCCAGGATGATAAGAAAAAGTAGAAGGCTTCCGAGAGCAGCTCCGATAAAATAATAGAGCCGCGGTGTCTTTTTTTGATGCCCAGGTAGCTGCAAGATATTCTGAGCAGTGAGTCCGGTGGTTCTTCCGGTCTCTTCGTCGACGACGATAAACCGTACAACGGTGTTCTTACCTTCTCCGTTTAAGACTTGGGGGGTATCGGGAATCGCTAGTTGAACAAAAGTTTGGCCTGCTTCAAGAGCTGCCCCGCGCATATCGAGCGCAACGAGGCGTTTTTGAAGTTCTTTCGCATCGTCTAATTTTGTCTGCTCCTCAAAAGAGAAAGTCTCACCTGCCGGAATAAAGTAGGCAGCGGGACGAGAGCGATCGTTGTCCCAACAAAATTCTCCAAATACCTTGAGCTCTCCACCGGGCGAGAGGTTCTCGTTACGAGCCGCTGCTTGTCGTGTGAGGCCTTCATCAACGAGTAGAGGCCATTTTTGTGGAGCGATGCCGAGCGGTACATTCTTAAAAGAGCTATCTCCGGCAATCGCGGGCGCAGCGCCGGGAAAGAGAAGCGAGAGATCTTGTGTTGGTCGCGGAGCGAGGCAAGACAGGCTAAATCGGGCGATAATTGTCTTGGCAAATCTTTGATGTGCATGCTCGACAATTCGTCGAGGGAGATCCTCTTGTGCTGGTCGCAATACGGTGAAGAACCCCCCAATGCGTGGAGTCGCGAGGCCCATCATAAATTCTTGGGCGAGGCTAATTTCGTCGAGATCCGCTTTTCTGCTGAAAAGAAGTGCCGTCGCCGACTGGATCGTGGGTGGGACAAAGATACTAATGACGGGCAGCGGTAAACGTGGAAGAGCATCATTGTCTTCATCGAGCTGTCCGCGCGTCAGAGCTTTCGCAATTTTTTCACCACCAGCTCGGCTCACAAGGGGGTCACCTCCGCCATAGCCATTCGATAGAACGACCATTGCTTGGTGCAGGGGAGGAAGAATTGGTGCCTGAGAATCATTGAGCTCGATGACTGCATGACGTGCGAGAGCTTCAATCATTGAAGCAAGGGGCCGGTTTCGCCCCTTGCTCTTCGTGTTCGCTTTTGCCTCGTTGAGTAAGAGGGAGGCTTTGGCCTTATCTGCGACTTGTAGCCAAGGCGTTTCGTTAATCAGATCGCGCTCGCCCAAGATAACCAGCTTGACCTGATCATTGGGAGCCATCGCGTCGATAAATCGTTCTACGACAGCCCGGGCTGCAGGAAGAGATTTTCCCATTCGACTGTCGGTATCGAGTACGAGGAGCCAGGCTGTCCCCACACGAGGTTGCTCGAAAGCGGAGCCCAAGAGAAAGTGGTCCAGATATTTTGCTGGGCGCTCTTTGTCCTTGAGGCGAATCCCCAGCTGAACTTGCTCCTCCGGAAAGGGAATAGGCTTTCCTTGGGCCCCCCCCTGCAATGTCGCTGTGGTGATACAATCAAATCGTTGATTACCCCTGAGACGGCCGCAGGACGCAATTTGGCGCTCGAGGGGCCGGTGCGCTGAGAGATCAAATACGACGCTTAAAACAGGGTTGCCGTCGAGCAGAGAGGTCCGGGGATCAATTCTTAGAATATGGGCTTCTGGGGCGGCTTGCGCCAAGTCGGGGTAGAGTGGGGCGAAGAGCACGCTGAAACTGAGAACCAGTCGAAGAAAGAAGCCGATGCCGCGCATATTGCTCTCTTCTACACTATTGCTGCCCGGGGATCTTCAGCTGCCGCACAGATAGCAAAAAATGGCAAAAGGCTCCTCAGCGGGAGCCTTTATCTTTGTCGAAACGGCGAAAACCGTGCGCTAGCTTTGAGCTACACGCAGCTTATCGGTCTTTGCGAGCCTTGACGCGTGCCTTCTTGCCCGTGAGCTCACGGAGGTAGAAGAGACGGGCTCGACGTACAACACCGCGACTGATCACTTCAATCTTCTCGATACGAGGGGAGTGCTGAACGAAAGTACGCTCAACTCCAACGCTGAAGCTTTGCTTGCGTACGGTGAAGGTCGAGCGAGAGCCTGCCCGGTTTCGCTTGAGAACGAGTCCCTTGAAAACCTGAACACGGGTCTTATCACCCTCAACGATTCGGTAGTGCACAGCAATCGTGTCTCCAACGCGAAATTGGGGGAGATCCGTGCGGATGTATTGGGCTTCGAGCTTCTCGATGATCTTGCCGTTGGCCGGCGTTGCTTGGGTCGTCATGGCGTCATTCTCCCTAGGAGGGGGTGCGAAGTATGCACTGCTGGAGCCTTTCGTCAACTTGATCTGAACGATCGGCTGGCTTTTTTATCGTGAGAGGTGGCCTTGATTCTCTCAAGACCCGCCCGGAGATGAAAATCTAACCTAGATCGAAGCCATTCTAAAGGAGATCAGGCGTTCAGGCGAATCTATGGTTGAATCTTCACAACTTTGCAATTTCTTGGAACGGCGACCATTGCTTTTCCTTGGTCGCTCCACTGAGCGCTTGTATTCCAGCGCACGCGGACATTATTCCATTCTTCTTGGAAATCCAAAGTGCAGGAAACCACGAATCGCGCGAGTCGTTTGTCAGGTACTCCGAGAAAAGGCTCCTCATGCAAGCGCGTGGCCACTTCTGGCTGAGCCCAGAGCCCAGGTATCAGTAGTAACTGCTTGTCTGTGCTGCGATAGGGCTGAAGAATATGCTTCTTGTTGTCGTCGCGCGGGGCTTCAGCTGGGGGCTGGATAGCCTTTCCAGCAGAGTCATAACTACAGTGATTATCGCCGAATCTTTGATCGGACGAACAGGCGAGGCGGCGAAAGTCCGGCGTAATGATTGTCAGATTTACTTGGGCACTGTGGCCCACTTCCCAGTTTTCTCGTCCGGTGGTTTCTGGGGCTTTTCGTGTAATCAGTCGGCCCAAGGGCGCGAAACAGGGGATAACGACGATACTCGCCAGCAGAACAAGCGCGGTCGTCATGCGACCACCCAAGATCTGTTCAAAACTCACCTTTTTGCTCTGCTCTTCGACCATCACGCAGTCCTTCTACAGCTAGTTGTGTTGCATCCCAAGAAGAATCGCCCCAAGACGCTCTAAGACGATTCTTTGAGTCTGGTTCCGCCATCTTGGAGCCGTTCCTGGCATGCGTCTCCCAGGCGTGGTAGCGGCCGACCCGAATTTCCCCGATGAACCCCAAGACTTCACTTTCCAACCCGAGTAGTTCGGCGAATCCGTGCTTAGCGCCGACTTCAAGTCCGGCTGCAGCATATGCTGGTGTTTTTCTGTGGTCGGGAGCATTGGTTGGTTCGATTCTCAATGGCAGCCATTTGATTCTCCTCTTGTGCGGTGCCGTGGCGTCGACTCGTAGTGCGGAGCAACAAGTTGTCTCTGCAGGCATTGCTGCCGTTATCTTTGCGTTGATGGGTGCGACCCTTGGCGCCTGCGCTTATGCGGCTCTCCGTGCCTGTCAGTTCCCTACTCTTCGAGCCTTCGCTTGGGCTCGTCGCGTCTATATTTTATTGATGAGTGTGTATGTCTTTCTCTGGATTTTGGGTGAGACGTTTTTGGTATCGACGGGTGCTCCACTGACGATTGGGTCTTTGGAGTTCTTAGCCGCAGGCTGGCGTCACCTCTTTAGCTCCTTGGCGTATCAATACGCCTGGCAAATCTTCGTTGCCCTAGCTGCTGCTGTTTTTATCACTTGGCTAGCTGCCCGGTTGGTCCGCCGTCAGGAGCAAACCCTCTCAGCAGAGCCCTGTCCCCAGAGTCTCGCGCTACGAGGTTTTGCCTGCCTCCTCGCCTTATCCTCCGTGCTAGCTCTCTTGCTTCAGCCTCAAATGGCTGAAAGCGGTCAACTCTGCGATACCCCAGAAATTTCCCTGCTCGCCTCTATCGCTGAGCGAAAGAGTGTTCCCCAAGAGCTAGCTGGGCAAAGAGTAAAAGTGACTCCAGGCCCTTCGCGTCAGTCAGAAGCTCTTTGGCTTTTAGACCGCGCTTCCAAGGTGCGTCTTCCTGAGCGCGTGGTTTTGATCCAGCTCGAATCAGTGGGCGTCGATCACCTGGGCTACATGGGTTATCGTCGAGAAGGACGGTCGATCACTCCCCATCTTGATGAGCTGGCGAAAGCATCTGCTAATTGGATTCAAGCCCGAACGACAGCGACTCATTCAAATTACGCCCAAATGGCAACGTTGTCTTCGCTCTTTCCCCGGCGTGGTTGGGGTCTGGATACCTATGGTGAACTCGACTACCCGCGAGTGCTCTGGCACGACTTTTTGATGGGTGCCGGTTTCGAAACCGTGACATTCAGCAGTCAGGATGAATCGTGGCAGGGGATGCTGCTTTTTGAAAAGACCCATTCGACTCAGCGTATTGAGCATGCGGGCAATTTTCCTGGCGAGAAAATCGATAAGATTACTGAGAAAGTCGTCCCTGATCACATCACAGTCGAGAGAGGTTTGAAGTGGTTGAAGGAGCAGGGAAGCTCAGCCGCAGTTTATTTCAACTTCCAGGCGACTCACTTTCCCTATTCTTTGCCAGCGGCGGTTCAGCACCAGTTTTTACCGGATGATCCCCACGATGCTGAATTTAACTACCTTTATTACTCAAAGGAGCTGCTGCCGATTGTGCAGAATCGATACGATAACGCTTTAGCCTATGTAGATCAGCAAGTTGGTCGCGTTCTTCAGAGCTTGAGGGAGAGGCATCAGCTCGAAAATACATTGGTGGTGGTAACGGCTGACCATGGTGAGCTTTTTTGGCAGCACGGGCTCGTCACCCACGGTCGAACTTTATTCGATGGTGAATCGAGAGTGCCGCTGCTGATTCATTGGCCTGCAGCCTTCGGGCCCCAGGTGAGTGATACAGTTGTCTCGACTCTCGATATTTTGCCGACCTTAGCTGCTCTCTTCGGGGAGCTTCCTCATCCAGCCTGGCAGGGGACTCCTCTGTTGAATGAGCAGGGAGAGATGGTTTCATTCCAGTCAAACGGGCCAGGTGCCCACCCTGCGGTGTTTATGAATATCCAAGGTATGAAGTCCTGGGATGGTCTAATTTGTGGTGAGTGGAAGCTGATGGAGGACCGTTCGAGTGATACGGTGTACCTATTTCACTTGGGCGATGATCCGAAAGAGCTCCACAATCTCGCTCACCAGCGACCTGAAGTGCGAGACCGCTTACACGCCTATTTACAGACGCAAATGCAGGCTCAGATGTCTTATCATGCTGACGACAACCAGGAGCTTCGTGCCGATCGTTTTGCGCCACGTTTATTATCTTGTCCCTCGCTTGAGTCCGAGGGGATTGCTCGGAGCCAATCTTTGGAGACAACCTCGCTTTAAGCCAAGAGTAGGAGACCTCGCGCCTGGTGCTGAGACGCCCGTGAACGTCTGCATCAGCACGGTGGGGTTCGAGTCACGCTCGTTCTTAGAGACAATCAAAGAAGAGTTTTTTGTGGGCGGCGCTGCCCAAGAGGGCGTGCCCTGCTGGCCCCGGATGAAGCCCATCGTGGAATCGGTTCTCATAGCGCGGACAGAGGAACTCATCCTGGCCGCAGGAAAGTAAGGGGTAGGTGTCGAGTACTCGTTTGACCTGTCCCGGTTTTAGTCGTCCGAGGATCCATGAGTTGAGCAGTTGGGTATTCCGCCCCCTCTCCTTGGTGTACCACTTTTTGAATCCACCCCAGGGACTGACGGTCATTGCATAGACCTCAAGACCTGCTTCTTCTGCCTCCTGATAGATGGTGGCGAGATCTTTCTCTATGCGGGCATTGGTGCGGTGAGCACTCAGATTTGAGTAGAGGTCATTGACGCCGCCGTAGACGAGTAAGGTCGTGTATTTTTCCCTCGCAACAGCGGGGCGAATATCCCGGCGCCAGCGGCGCAACATCTGGTTCACCATATCGCCACCTTTCCCATAATTATCAAAGCGGCTCTCGGGGCATTCCTGGGCGATTGCTTTCAGATACCCTCCGCCTCCGGAGCGAAAATCTGTAATCGAATCACCTAGAGCAGCGACTCGGTACGTCTTTTGGGGATGTTCTTGGGGCTCTTGAGGGGGCGCAGGCGCCGCTATGGTCTGAGGAGAGAGGGCGGGAGGCGCCTGAATCGCGACCACTGATTCCCTAGCCTCAGAGCTGGAGTCCAGTGGTGGTGCGGCCTCTTTTTTGGGTGGAATTGGCTGGGGTGCTGGGCTGGAGGTACCTTGGCAATTCAAACTCAGTAGACTGAAGAGGAGCAAGAGACTGGCCGCGCCGCGCCTGCCGAGACACTTGAATTGACAAAGTTTGATTCGATTCATGGTAGGAGCTCCCAGGTCTGAGGCTACATCTTTTCCACGACGTCGATCCCCAAT
>JAKVCH010000186.1 GCA_022447485.1 Polyangiaceae bacterium
GTCGCCGACACCATCACCATCGCTATCGGTGTCCTCATTGGGATCGAGCGGAAATTCGTCCTGCCCATCATTGATGCCGTCGTCATCGGTATCCGGGTCGAGGGGATCTGTCCCGAGATTGTCTTCTTCGGTGTCGGTTAACCCGTCGTTGTCGTCGTCGGTGTCTTCGTTGTTGCCAATGCCGTCGCCGTCTGTATCTTCTGACTCTGAGCAGTCTTGGGGAAAGGCGTCGTCTTTGTCTGGGACACCATCAGCGTCGTAGTCGCTCGTGCCGTTATCAGTGCTTGACTCGGCGTTGTTGTGCCCATTATCGGGTGGAGAGGCTTCAGCGCTATCATTGGTGGCATCATTATCGGTATTACTGAGTAGGCTGTCGGTCCCCAGAAGCAATTCCTGGGTGTCAGGGATGCCATCGTTATCGTCATCCAGGTCGGCATTATTGCCGGCGCCATCACCATCTGTATCGACGGTCTCCGTTGGGTCGAAGGGGAGGTCGTCTTGTGCATCGTTCACACCGTCATTGTCGTCGTCGAGGTCTGCATTATCACCCGTTCCATCGCCATCTGTATCTGTATGCTCGCTTTCGTCGTAGGGAAAAGCATCGTAGATATCGGGCACACCGTCTGCGTCTGAATCGAGGGAAGAGCGGGAGTTTGATTCTGTTGGTTGTACGAATTCATCGGTGCTCGAACAGGCACTGAGAGCAAACGCTAATGCTAGGCAAAAGGAGAGAGAAGCGTTGTTTTGGATGAGCTTTCGTTCGTTACTTGAATTCTTTTTTTTCACAGGAGTCTCCAACTCGAGTGAACTTCAAGAATTGTGCCAGCCGTCTTCGTAGTTTTTTCTCAGCCTTTGTTACGATTTTTAGGTTAGCGGCTTTTCACTCCGAAAAAGTTGTTCCTTTCGGGTACAGCGGTTGGCGGATTGCTGTACCAAGACGATTCGTTTCATCGGTGTTCGGGGTAGGATATGGCAGGTAGCCAATGACCCATTGAGGCTCGAACGAGTATGTAAAAAAGGATAGGGGGGAAGGGCGGCTCTCGTTTAAATTGATTCTTCCCGACAAAACGCGAACGCCGCAAGGTTCAAGGGAACCGAGCGGCGTTCATAATGTTGTGATAGTTTTACTATCAGGAAGGACAGGTAACGTCTTGAAGAGCGTCCTTGCAATCAGCCTTGTCGCCACCGCTGAGTTCGTCACAAGCGTCCCAGGTGAGTTCACAAGCTGACTTAATAGCGTCTTCCTCTAAGCATCCACAAGCATCTGATTTACTTGCACCGCCGCCACAGGCGATCAGAGAAAGAGAAGCAAGTGCGATTAAAAACAATCCAGTTTTTTTCATAATATACCTTTCAATGGGGCGACCTAATGCTCACCCATCCTCCTGATGTGCCGGTACTGACCAACACTGTACGACTTCTTTCATTGTTAGGTCGTTTTTGCAAGGGCTTTTGGTAACGTGCTGACGAATAGTTGGTGGCAAAAAGGTAAATGTTGCTTAAACAGGGTAGTCTGTTTTCAGTGGCCACTGATGAGAGAGATAGGAGTATTTTCTTTGGGCATTGGCGACAGGGCCGCAGACTTGTTGGTTGGGTTATTCGGCCGAATCGTCGGAATCAATCAGCTCTTCTGCAGCGGGCTGAGGACTTTCTTCTATAAGCGAGGTGGCTTGCTCGGTTACGTCGAGTTGGTCTCGATCAACGAGGTAGCGTATCGAATGTTGGGTAGGAATTGGTACGTCAGCTTCGTTGACTCGGGTCGTTTTTGCTGAGTTGACTTCGCTGGGTTGGGCGTCGGGGCCGGCCGATGAGCGATCTGTTTCGACTGCCGAGTTCGGTTGTATCGCTCGTGTTGAATCAAATGGTACCCCTTCCGTGAGAGGCGCCGGACCTCGGGCATGCTTGTCACCAAGTTTCATACCGACATGGGCTGCTGTCTGTGCAAAGGCCAAGGGAGCACCCTCGGTGATGACGATGACTTCGCAGGTAGATGTCGTACAGCGCGTACGAAGTTGCGCAGCCGTTGTTGCGTTGTCTTCTAATACCGTCGTCAAGTATTCCTCGAGCTCGGCTGTTTTCTCGTTGTCGAGACCGTCAATCTTCAGGTCGCGCTCCAATTGTTCTTGGAGATGGGCGAAGATTTGACGATTTTCTTGCCTCGCGAGCTCTTCTTTTTCCAGGCTGCGAATTTCTGTTTTGTTGGAGTCTGCTTCCTCGATGGTGTCTTTTTGTAAGACGAGAGCTTGGGGTTTCCTTAGCTTTTGTCGCGATGGCGAAGGAAGCGGTCTTGGCGCGCGCGTCGGGGGGCGGGTCTGTTTTGGCTCTTCTGAGGCGCTGGAAGTGACTGATTCACCCCTTGAGCTTTGGTGTGATTGCGTTGAATTCCCTGAAATGAAAACCGCACCTGCGATCGTGAGAAGTAATAGTCCACCACCCCATTGGATAGAGCTGACCAGTAATTCTGTCGTTTCTTGACGACTCATGCTGACTCGAGTTTCTGCGATTCCGGGGCTGCTTTCAATCTAAAAGCCACTCAACGAGCAGTATTCTTCGCCTGCTGCTCAAAGAGCGTTCATTATGAGCTGAAAAGTATCCTCCGATCTGCATTGGAGCCATTCCTCAAATTTTCTCCGTCTCTGCCAAGATCTCGGGCACGGAACTTTCGTGAGGCCGCGATGCCGCGATGCCGCGCTCTCGACAAGGCTTTACGATGCCCCAGTTTGTTCTTACTTGGCTTCTCGTAGCTCTGCTTTTATCCTCTTAAATGCATGCCGAAGAACATATCAATGACGATTCTTCCCCAGGGACGATTGCGGGGAAATGAGAGTGCAATTAAACTTCGAATTAATTCCTTGTAGGAAAGGCAACACGACGAGGAGGCGACCCTGTACCGCTGTGGCTTTTCTAAGAATCAACCATGGTGCGAAGGCGGACATCGTGCGAGTAAAGACTTTTGCGAAGATCCGGAATTCATTGACCCATGCCTGCGAAGCGACATGGTCGCATAAAGATGAATCATCAGCGGTGAGCATGTCTTCAAGTTTCAATTTGAGTGCCCGCTATCTTGAGCGCCGATAGAGCAACCTTTTTATGCGAATCCTCTTCATTGAAAACCGGCAACAAACGGCCCTCTGGGAGGCGTTGATCCCGCGCCTTGCCAAGTTGGGAATCGAAGCGGCTTGGCTGGTACAGAACCCGGCATTTTCTCCGAGCTCATCCCAGCGAAGGTTTTTATTGCCTTTCCCGCCAAAAGAAAATCAAGGAGCTTCGCTGTTTCCGGATGAATTGGAGCATTTTCTTCGGCGGGTCGATCGGGGCTATCGATTCTTTGAAGCTGGCTCGGAACACTATGCGCACTATTTCGGTCAAATTTCCACTGTCTTTGATTCCTTCGAGCCGGCTCTGGTGATTGGCGAGACCACGCTTTTTCATGAACTTATTGCCGAGTACGTGGCTCGTCAGAGAGGTGTTCCCTATTATTTTCCGGCAACAACTCGCTACCCAGCAGGGCGTTTTTCCTTCTTCCGAGGTAGGAGTCTTGTTCAAGGTCCTGGTTCTGAAGAAGAACTTTCAGAACGTCGTGTGGGAACCCTGATTGGCGAGATTTCTCAGGGCAGTACTCTGCCGGATTACATGCGAAGGGTTCAAAGAGGCGCTTTTTCCCAAAAGGCTCTTGCCGTGTCGGAAAAAGCGCGCACAACTTGGGGGCGCTGGAGGGGGGAGCGGTTCAATACGCCGACGGTACGTCGTAAGTTAGCGCTGAACCGGGAAGCTGCATACTGGCGTGGTGAGTTTGAGAAAGAAGCCGCGCTCCTCGAAGAGTCAGAAGATTTTGTGCTTTTCCCATTACAAATGGAGCCAGAGGCGAATCTTGATGTTTGGGGGCACGATGTCCCGACTCAAAGGGCTGCCCTGGAAATGATTTTGGAGAGTCTTCCTCCTCAGACTTTGATAGCGGTCAAGCCCAACCCGAAATCAAAATACGAAATGAATCGCGAACTAGTCGACTTGATACGTGCTGATTCTCGGTGCAAAGCACTGCCTTTCGGCTTGCCGATGCTGCCCTTGATGAAGAAGGCGCGTGCGACGGTCACGGTCACAGGATCTGTCGCAATGGAGTGTGTCTTTCGAGGCTTAGCAGGCGTCGTTCTGAGCCGAGAGATGAAGAGCTATGTTCCCGATATCCCTTATGCTGGCGATCCCGATGGGCTTCGTAGCATACTGGTCGGACCGACCTCTATTTCTGAAGAGACGGCCAAAGCCTATTTACGTGGAATTGTGCGCCGCTCTCATCCTGGAATTATTTCGAACCCCTACAGCTACCCACAGGTCTTGCATGAAGAAAATCTCAGCTATCTCGAACGAGCATTTTCGATTTTGTTAGCAGCTCACTAGGTACGGCTACGCGCCGGAACAAGGCATTGGAGATCGCCGTACGTTCTATTGCCCTGGCCGTGATGGAATGTTTCTGGATCCAAAGTGTTCTGCTGTTGTCTCAGAGTGATTTCACGAGACTCCAACCCCATCGTTGCTCGAGGGGAACAGTGTTTGCCGGTGATGCGATTAATGGGGAAGAAAGGGTCAGGACCTAGAGGCTTTTCCATTCGATTTTCTATGCGTCGGCGCTACACCAAGCAAAAGATAGCTGGGTGATTGAATCCGGCGCGAGACGATTGGGTCCTGCCTGGCGGTGTCGATCTTGCGTTTGGTTGAGTCGAGGAGTGTTTTTGAATGTTGAACCGAGATCTATTGTACGAAAGCGACCCGCTCGCCGACGCGGTTGTCGACTCGTTGGCGGGGCTGCCCGTAAAAACGCAGTGGCAATTATTTGGGGGCTTCCTCCGAGGAGAAGTGCCGGAAGACGGTCGTATTGCAGCCTGCTTGAATGAGCTCCAAGTCGCCGCGTCCGAGCATTGCTCTGTTGAGTCTTTGGCGGGACTGAATGATGCGGGGCGAGTTTTTTATCGAAGCGGGCTGTTGGGAGGTCTGGTCCTTGGGCTACGATCCCTCGTGTCGGGTTACGCTGACCCCCGAGGTAATAAACCTCTCACTTTCACCGGCACTCTTGAGTCGAGCGCACGGCGACGTTTGGCGGAGACGGCCAAGTTTGTGACAGCTGTCACTGAGCCCGGCGCAATGCGCCCAGGCGCAAATGGTTTTAACATCACCCTACACGTTCGATTAATGCATGCCCATGTGCGGCGACAGTTGTCCGAGCATTCAGGCTGGCAATTGGCGAATTGGGGGGTGCCGATCAACCAGCACGACATGCTCGCAACAACCCTGCTTTTTTCGAATGTCTTTATCGAGGGAGTCGAGCTATTCGGCGTGAAGGTGACAGACTCCGAGCGCGAGTCCTACCAGCGTTTGTGGCGTCAGATTGCGCTTGTGCTTGGAGTGCGTGAAGACATCCTCCCGAGAGACTTTCACGAAGCACAGCGTCTGTCTCGCGAGGTGCGTCGTGGGCAAGGTGCTCCGGATGATGATGCTCGGACCTTGACCCGCGTATTACTTGATCAGCCTCTCTATGAAGCAAAATCAGCACGGCAGAGAGAAGTGGCTCGCCGGCAGATTGCTTTTGCGGAGGCTTTGGCTTGGGAGCTTCTCGACGAAGATGTGTGTGTGGGGCTTCACTTACAACGGCCTAGCTGGAGTGGTTCGAGTTTTTCTCTAGCGCGCTTGAGTCGTTTCGGGCTCTTGCCTCTCGAGGCCTTGCGCCGGGGCGCCGCTTTGGATGATTATGTGGAGGGGATAGGCCGCAACTATTGGCAGAGAAATCTCAAATTGGGACTTCGCGGTGCAACGGATCTTTTTCAATTGGCACCAGGGCTCTCTGGTCGTCGGGCACAATGGTCGTGAAATCCGCTTTTTTTTCTACCAAGACCTGTATTTTCTGATGCTAATTTGTAGACTTGAGCCATGAGTGCACAGGATTCTCTGATTCAATCTCTTCTCGACGGTAATAAGCGTTTTCTCGCCGATCAGCCTTTGGGTCCCCATCGAAGCCAGACGCGGCGCGACTCCCTTCAGGGTGGTCAGGCGCCGGATGTCATTGTGCTGAGTTGCGCCGATAGTCGCGTTGCGCCGGAGCTGCTCTTTGATGTCGGCTTAGGCGATATATTCGTGTGTCGCGTTGCTGGGAACGTTGCCAATACATCCACGATCGCGAGTATCGAGTACGCAGTAGCTCACCTGAAAAGTTCGCTGATTGTGGTTTTGGGTCACGAAAGCTGCGGCGCGATTGGCGCTGCTCTGGCTGGTGGCGACAATGGCTACAACTTGAATCATCTACTCGCTCACACTCAAGAAGCCATTGCTTCGGATCACGGTGGTGACGTGAATACGTGTGTGAAGGCGAATGCCAAGAGTGTT
>JAKVCH010000187.1 GCA_022447485.1 Polyangiaceae bacterium
GTGAAGTGTTTCTTCGAGTATCGCCCGCCAGAGATGTCAAGATTATTAGATTTTCACCTGGAAAATTACTTTCTCTTCGACGTGGAGGGCGCGTGCGGTCTGCAACAATGAAGCCCTATGCTTTTGTGATGAGTCTTGTCTTGTTGAATGCTGGCTGTAGCTATTGTTACGAAAGCGCGGATGACTTTTCGACCGGCGACAAGATCACAGAGCCCTTACCCGCGCCTCAGGTCGTCGGCGACAAAACGATTCATTTCGCTCAATCGCAAACGTTGATTTACGGCGAGGTGAAGCTCTCGCCTGATGATAACGTCTCTGATCCTGACAGAGATGGTTGGGGGCAGACATCTTCGACCGAAGCTGTCTCCGAGGTGCAGATTTCTCGTTGCAATGTGAAGGACAAGACCTTTTTCTTCACCGCTTCTGGAGAAATCATGGATTTCGAATTTGAAGTACCCACCGTGCCTAAGTGGGAAGGAAAAAGCTCCTACGAATTTCAATCAGCAAAGGACGGTCGCATTTTCATTGGGATGCGAAAGACCGAAATCCACGACACGCGCGATTGGCAAATGCCTGATATTAGAGAGATTGTTGAGCCGCATTGCGCCTATTGTTTCGCGCTTTTCCGACCAGACGGCATCGGGCTCACCTGCAATCTGGATTACCTACCCGAGACAGCCGCTCATACGCTCGATCTGCACGTCGACACCTACTTGAAGTTCGATGTGCAAGAGGCGTGCAATTTGTAGAGGCTGCTAAATTGGTGTGGAAGGACTCAGTCCACGAGTTCAAACTTAGAGAGCATGATGCGCCTTGGTTGAGTTCTTCTGATTGGTTGGAAGGCTCGGCTTTTGAGCAGAATACTATTCATGTTGAAGACGCTCGCGTGAATCACACTCAGGTCAAACTCGCGCGGCTCAGGATAGTAATAGGGCAACGCCTCCCCATAAAAGCTGTCTCCCCATCCCCAAAGGTAGCCATCGGTGTCCACTGCAAGGTTTTGCCCCCATCCCGAGGTGACAGAGACAAAGTCTTTGGCATGATCGAGCGTTTCGACCGGCACCAAACTATCCGTAGTGGTGGCATCGCCCAGCTCTCTCTCGGAATTCGCTCCCCAGCCATAGGTCTGCCCTGTGGCGACTCATGCGCATGAATGGTCTCCGCTGACGTAGGCACTGATCACCGTTGACTGAGGCGTGGATCCGTCCAGGCCAATGAGTTGCACGGGGCTGCCTCGATTTGTCGTTCCGGCATTTCCGACCTGCTCGCTACTGTTTTCTCCCCGGCAGGAAACTGCATGATTCTTCAACAGAACGCAGGTGACGCGCTCACCTGCTGAGACATGAATCGCTGTCGTCGACCGAAGCCCATTGAGCTTCGGGCGTTGTCTTCCGTCGTTGAATCTCCAAATTGGCCGTAATGGTCCCCCCCCCAACAGCTCACGCTGCCGTCCTGGAAAGTGACACAAGTATGATGAGTGCCCACGTTCAAATCGATGACAGTTGTAGAAGAATCGGTCCCGTCGAGTCCCTGCACGAAGGTCGGACTGTCTCGAGTTTCTTGGTGCCATTGGAATTCCTCATACGTAGGATTTTAGGAAATCGGAGCGAAGGCGCAGCTGTAGCGACCCTCGCTTTGATCGCGCGGTCCTTTCAAAACGAACCGCAATAGCTCACTAAAAGCACCCTTCACTAAAGGTGATGAACCGTGGTCCGATCCTCACCCCTCTACAGGAAGTCTTCGATATTCAGCCCTTCCTTGGCGGACTTTGATATTCGGCCCTCCCCAGCGAGAGCTTCTCGTGCCAAGCTTCGTCAGTCCCATTCTTGATGTCAGCGAGCCTGTTCGGGCGGCTGCGGCCCATATTGATCGCTCCAAGCGACGAGCGCATAGCCCATGGTTCCGAAGAGCAACGTCAACAACACGGCAGCAAGCTCTAGCCAAAGAGCCTTAGCTCGTCCCTGGTAGAGCGCTCGGGTCGCCCAGATGAAGACCGTGGAACTCGCCAACGTGAAGAATAGCGGAATCAACATGCCCACGGCGATCGGAATGAACGCAGCCTCGGGATATTTTCCGTCGAGAAAATTGCTCACGATCGACACCGCCGCCGCACCCAACATCAACAACTCGATCAACACGAAAAGCGAGTTGAAGACAATCAAGGGCCACCGCGCGATAGCTGTGATCGTACCGAACGAACTCGAATTCGCGTTTAGATTCGAAGCTGCGAGTTCAACAGGGCTGAGCTCGTCAGAGGTCTCGGCTTCTAGATGAACCGCTTGCGTATCAACTGCGACAGTCTGAACGGATTGAGCTTCGACCATGCGGCTTTCTATCAGAGGCCAACGAGTACGCCCAGAGCCGCGCAGCGGCAACGAAAGCATAGCCGTCTGAGCCTAGTTGCCATGATGGACGCTGTGGGCTTTTTTTATTTCAGGAGGTGTAAGCTGAAGGAGAAAGCTTCGTTGATCCTGCATGAGTCAGCAAAGCCCGAGGCATCTCAAGCTCCTCCAATTTGAATGTCCTGAGCGCATGGAGAAAATGGCCGCCGTGTCAGGTGGCTTTCATTGCGACAGGTGCCAGAAGAAGGTGCACGACCTCTCCCGTCTTTCGCCCACAGAAGCGCGAGAAGTCTATCAAAAGCGGAATGCCGACCTTTGCGTAAGCTACCTGCGTAGAGATTCGCGAATCCTGTTTAGAAAGCGCTCAGGGGCGCTCGTGGCACTTTCGGTAGCGGCTTGGTTGAGCGGTTGTGATGGGGAGTGGTTATCTCGCGCCGAAGAAGTTGAAGATCAACGAATGGCGGGGGGATTGGGTCAAGATGCGAAGTCTCACCTCCGCATTGGCGACGACGCGACCACCGAAGAACAAAAGATGACTCTGGGAAAGGCCATCAGGCCTTCGGACCAACTTATAGCTCGAACAAAAGGCATACCTCCGGCGCCCCAGCCCGAAGAACCCGATGGGCATTCCATGGGCGAAGAGAATGACAGGTCGCCGGGAGAGCCTAGGAATTCCAATCGTACCCCGTCTCTCTAGGCGCTCTCCCATGTCGTGTGAAGGTGGCGGTTGGTGAAGGTCAATGGCATGAATGCCGCAGCGCTCGTATGCTCAAAACTCGTCACGGACGTAGCGTAGAAGACCACCGCGATAGAGAGTTTCAGCCTTCGCCGCAAAGGACGGCCAATGCTTTTTGACCAACGCGAAAAGCGGCGTCTCTTCAGGATGATGTTGACGGTAGGTCGCAGCAGTGGCTGAGGGGACCTGCCGCATGGGTCAAAACTCATGCCGAATGCTCGAGGGCAAGAAAGACAGCCGACCAGTGATGGCGCCTCGGTGGCACTGGCTGGCTATGCTGGCGACGCTGGCGCGTCGCCTGTCCCAGTTGCGCACGCCGAGGTTCCACCCTCGGCGCCATCAACAAAAACCCTGCCACAAACGCCGAAAGCCAAATCCGAGAAGGACTTGGCTTTCTAGGCAGTTGTTGCGCGGGGGCGATTCCATGGCTGGACAACAAGGTGAAGGTACCAATTTCGGTGGACTTCATGAAAAAGTCACTCTGCGAACTACGGACTCGAAATCCGCTGGCGTAAAATGACAATGAACGCCGTATTGAGCTGAATGAAATACCCCTCAGATCCAAATACCAGCGACAGCAGTGGACTCTAGGGGACAGAAATATAGTCGCTCGGCAGTAGCGATGACCCGTGCTACTCTGCATCCATGAGCTTTGCCGCAAAGCTAGATAAAATGAATGCACCCGTGCTCTCACCCGCACAGCGTATTCATGAAGTCTTCGAGCTTTTCGAGCACGGAGTTGCCCTCAAGCGATTGAGTCTCAAAAGGCAATTTCCCGACGCGTCCGACGAAGACCTCTCAGACAAGCTCCGGCTCTGGCTTGCTCAGGAGAGCGAAGGTTGAAGCTCGCTCTAGTTCTCCAGGAAATCTCGGCTCACCTCTTGTCGTCTGGTAGACGCTTCGCCCTCGTTGGCGGAATTGCAACCTCAGCACGAGGGGAACCTCGGTTCACGCGAGACATTGACCTCGCCGTTGCCGTTTCTAATGACCAAGAGGCCGAAACCTTACTCTTTCAGCTCAACCAACGAGGATACAGCGTCCTGGCAACCGTCGAACAGGATCATGTCGAGCGCCTTTCGACCGCCAGATTGACACATCCAAGTGGAGTGATCTGTGACCTCATCTTTGCCACCTGCGGAGTTGAAGAAGAACTCATCAACGAGGCCACACCGATAGAGGTCTTCGACGCTAACCCAATCTACACTGCAAGCCTTGAAGGGCTGCTTGCGATGAAAGTGCTCTCTGTGACTCCAGAGCGACCCAAAGATCTACAAGACATCCAAGCGCTCCTCGTGGCTGCTGGTGGTAATTCACTTGAGCGAGTCGACGATCTACTAGAGCTGATTCAAAAGCGCGGCTATGACAGGAATCAGGACTTGATGGCAAAGTGGACTGAGCTCAAGTCTCGATTTAAAGTCCAAATCTGAACGCTCACGCAGAGCGCGCGAACTATAACTTTTCGAAGCCGGAGCAACCCAACCCACCAGTCGCTGTCTACAGCACCTAGCTAACGTAGGCATAGCGTTATTTTATCATCGACCTTCGCAACCGGGCATAAAATACATCCTGTTAACTTTGAAAAAAGCCCCTATAACGGCTGAGTGCGATTGGAATTCCTAGGCTCGTTGGGGTTGGATTGGCTATCCCCTCGGAGAAGACTATCGTGTCCCGGAACCATGAATCGATTCTTAGCCGTTATCCCGCTCTTCCCTCTCGCTCTGATGTCGACAGCCTGCGGCTCATCATGCACGACCATTGGTTGTGACACCCACGTTCAAATGACGTTGGCGGAAGCTCAAGAGGAAGAGGGAGTCTACGAGTTCCAGGTCTCCACGAACGCCGAAATGTTCGAATGCACGGCGTCGATCCCAGCTTCCTCCGATGATACGTGCGACGGGCTCATGACCATCGAAAGGGAAGAGATCACGACGACCTCCGGCGATGCGGTGTCAGGAACAGCGGGCGACAAGATTGTCGGAGTTTATCTTTCGGGGGAGTACGGCTCTCTTGAATTGATCATCGAAAAAGATGGACAAAGCCTGACCGAAATTGAGCTCACTCCGAAATATGTCGGGGAAGAAATCAACGGTAAGGGATGCGGAGAATGCCCACAAGCGAAGCACACCATCCCGATCGGCGGATAGGCGGCGCAACTGAAGCGCTTCACGCGCTCGAGAGCCGTTCCAAAGATCGAGTCGCTAAGGACTCAGAGCACACTCCTCCTCGCAGACGGCGGCGCTGCAGGCCAAGAACTCTGCCCATCGGACGTCACATTCGCCCCGCTCCCCGTCCGGTGTGCACCCGACAACGCATTCACAGAAGTTCGTGCCGCAATCCGCCTGCTCGGGAGCGTCGCACAAGCAGTAGTCCGACGAGCATCTCATGGAGGACGGGCATCTTGTATCCAACTCAGCCCACTGTGACTCGCTGGAACCAAGAATGCTTTGATGCAAGCACGCTTCGCATTCACTTCCAGTCGCGGCAATACACATGAGGCCCAAGTCGGCGCCGCCTTGTCCTGTTGAGCCCTCTGAAAACTCTTCGCTGAGCAGACGGGAAATCTCATCGTCAGGTTCCGGAAAGTCTAGGTCGGACTCTCTTCTTGGCTCGGTCGGCGATCCTTGCTCTGAGGGAGAAAAGCGGGGCGGATCGAAATCCGCTCTCCACTCATCTTCTCGCTCACGCTCACGGTCACTATTCGAAGAGCGCTCCTCCAGCGACCATCACCAACCGCCTATCGACCACACCTTCAAACGAGATGGGAGAGCGCCTAGAGAGACGGGGTGCGATTGGAATTCCTAGGCTCCGCACAGGGACTTCATACTCTTGGTGCGTTCGCACTTGTTGCCAGATGGTTTCCCGGAAAGGTGGCAAGTGTTTAACGATCAGAGACTACTGTAGGGAGCGTTCGTCGAACTTCTGGGTACTCGCAAGCAGGTGATTGTTTGTTCTCTTTTCTCATCCTATGATGAGCTTATGTCAGATGTTCCTCGTACATTGGCCGCAAAAATCAGTCGCCGACTACAGGCCTTGGCTCTATCCGTGCGATCGCCCGATGGCCGATTGGGCTTGAGCCAAGCGCTCAGCTACCATACCAATAGATTTTTCCTTTCCCCCGCGAGTCGCCGACTGGGACTGAGAACTTTTGCAAAAAAGGTTGAAGTGAATGAGCTTGCATCTGGACGCGCGGCGACTTGGTTTAGGCAACTGATGGATAGCGGGCATTCTGAGCCCTACCAGCTGATGACGGCCGAGCAGATTGAGCAGATTCGTCACTTCGCGC
>JAKVCH010000188.1 GCA_022447485.1 Polyangiaceae bacterium
TGTGACTTGAGAACCTGCAGTAATTGTAAGGCTTCAATCCCTGACAATCGATCGATATCGAGAGCTTTCAGCGTGGACGCTACTTCGCTGAGACGGGAGTCCTGAGGCGCATGAAAAAGGTCGAGCTGAGGCTGCTTTGCCTTACTTGCGGCAGAACGAACCGCTGCCTTTTCTTCAAAGCTAAGGAGTAGCGCACGTGCCCGCGCAAGAACCGACTCTGGCAAGCCCGCTAATTGGGCAACCTGAACACCATAACTCCGAGAAGCGCCGCCAGGTTTAACGCGATGTAAAAAGACGACCTGGCCGTCATGCTCCTTGGCGCTCACGGAGTGATTCTCTGCGGACTCACTGGACTCACCTAATTCTACCAACTCGTGATAGTGGGTAGCGAAAAGCGCACGACAGCGGATAGCCTGATCGAGATGCTCAGCTACCGCCCACGCTATCGCGAGCCCATCATAGGTGCTGGTGCCCCGTCCGACTTCATCGAGGATCACGAGGGAGCGACTAGTCGCTGTACGTAAAATATCGGAGGTTTCCCTCATCTCCACCATGAACGTGCTCTCGCCAGCCGCAAGATTATCGCTCGCACCAACTCGGGACAGCACCCGATCGACTAGGCCGATTTCTGCCTCGCGAGCAGGAACAAAACTGCCCATTTGCGCCAAGATGACGGTCAAAGCGACTTGGCGTAAAAATGTGCTTTTTCCCGCCATATTAGGGCCACTGATCAGCCAAAGATGGTTCTTCTTTGCCTCGAGCTCGAGATCGTTTGGAACGAATCGTCCCCGCGCTGCCTGGCTCTCGACCACTGGATGACGCGATTCAACGAGCTTTAACTCCAAACCTCGGTGCACTTTTGGTCGACAATAGTCGGCCTCGACGGCTAGCTCGGCCAGCGCAGCAGCTACATCAAGCTGCGCAAGAAATGCGCACAGCAAGTGAACCCGGGCGCCCCAACTTTGAGCTTCCTCTGAAAGATCTTTGAGTAGCTCTAATTCTCTCGCTCGAAATCGGTCTTCGGCATGTAGCAAAGTCTCCGCTAGTTCATCGAGCTCATCGATTGTGTAGCGCTCACCATTTGCAATTGTTTGTTTGCGTCGAAAGTGCTCAGGCACTTTCCCTAGATTGGCTTTACCTACCTCCACAAACCAACCAAAGACTCGATTATACTTGACTCGAAGGTTAGGTATACCAGTGGTCCCGCGAAGCTCTGCCTCAAATTCAGTGATCTTTTCGCCGCCCTTCTCCTTTAACTCCCCAGAGTCATCAAGCTCCCCATCAAAGCCCTGGCGAAAAACCGCCCCTTCCTTTAATTGGGCGGGGGGACGTTCCACCAATGCCAAAGCCAACTTCTCCCGAAGAGCCGAACAGTCTTCGGGCAATTCTCCCCAACTTTGAGACGAAAACTCAGGAGATGCTTCCAAGCGAGTTAGCACATCCTGAGCGGCGCCGAGAGAACGCCGAATCGCTCCCAAGTCACGGGGAGTCAGCTCTCGCATCGATGCACGAACAGCGAGACGCTCAAGATCCCCGAGGCCACCGAGGGCCACCCGAATATCATGACGCACTCCCTGCTCCTCCATGAAGAACGCAACCTGGTCGAGGCGCTCGTTAATTTCGGCTTCGTTGAGCAAAGGAGCCAGCAACCGACGTCGCATCAACCGAGCTCCGGGAGGTGACTGACTGCGATCAATGACTGAAAGTAAGCTGCTGCCCTTTTCTCCAGATAGGGAATGCACAAGTTCTAAATGAGCCTGAGCGGTACGATCGATCGCGAGCACCCCTGACGGGTTCCATAAGGACAAGCGCCAGACGGGTGGAGCGTCTCCGCGGTAACAACGTCGAGCGAAACGCATCACCCGCGCAGCCGCCGATAAGGCGAGTGGTCCAGCGTGGGGGCTGTCTAACTTGAGAAGCTCTTGCTGGATATCCTCTTCGCTGATGAGCGAATCGGCATGAATCGCTGGCTCGGGAAAGAGAGCCTTGACCTCGGCCACTAGCTCCTGAGTCTTTTGCTCAGCGTTCTCTGCCTCGTCTATTCCCGAGTCTTCCCAGCCGACGAGAATCTCCCGAGGCCGGGCTCTGCCCAACTCACTGAGCGCAGCGGATAGGTCATCGAGCTCAGCCGCCATCAATTCAGCCGTAGTTAAATCAAAGAGGGCAATCCCCAGCCGCCCCTCTTTCGAATGTAAGGCGCATAACCATTGATTCTCGCCTTCGTCGAGATCAGGGGTATCCGACCAAGTGCCAGGCGTAATGACTCGAACGACTTCTCGTGGCACAATACCCTTTACCGTCGAAGGGTCTGCCATCTGCTCACAAACGGCTACTTCATGTCCTTTCTTGAGGAGCCGCGCAATATAACCATGAGCGGCGTGATGCGGGACACCCGCCATGGGCACTTCATCTGGCTTACCCTTGTTGCGACTGGTGAGAGTGAGGTCGAGCTCCCGAGAAACAAGCACTGCATCATCCCCAAACATTTCATAAAAGTCTCCCAAACGAAAGAAAATGACCGAATGAGGATGGGCACTTTTTGCAGCGGCATGTTGCTGCATCACGGGAGTAAGGCGAGGCATCGGTTTAGTAGAAAGCCCCCGCAACGCGCGATGAGAAGAGGTCTATCATCAACAAACCACGATCTTGGGAGTCAACAACACCCATGGCTTGAAAGGACGGCAATGCCGTGAGGCTGACTGGAAGAATAACAGCAGTGTCGGTGGCGACACCCGTGAGCTGAATTCCTTGATTTTGAAAACCACCGATGACCTCTACCGAAAAGGTCATTCCGCGCCGGCTCGGCTCTAGGCCGCGATAAACGGCAAAGCGCCTCGTTAACCCATTGAAAATGCAATTTTCGGCGATCGAACCTGGGCGTACCGCAAACGTCGAATCGTAAGCACAGACAAGATCATCGTCTGTCCTTCGTCCGACACTGCAAGTAGATATATCCTCAGGATTCCCATCCGTACAGCTCGTGCTTGATAACTCAAAAGCTCGTCCCTGTTGACCGGCAACCAGCGGCGAACAGTCGCGCTGACATTCAAACTGTCCGGTCTCCAGGTTCTCAACAGCGTGCACAGAATGACGAAATCCGGTGGCTTCGCCCCGTACAATCCACTGAGCACCACCGCGGATCCGGTAGGAGAGGTTCGGAGGAAAGCAACAATCCAAAATCTCCGGATAATACTGGACCCTTTGCGCGTTGAAGCGCTCAGGGTTTCTCAGCTCCACGGTCAAATGATCCTGATAAGCGTTGAGAATACGCATGTCCCGGGCTGGCGCATCAGTACCCGTATCGGCGTCTGCAAAAAACTGATCACAGAATTCAAAAAGCGAGCTTCTTCCTTGACCGATATCTTGCAGAGTATTGCCACAAGTCCGTGGCTCACCAGCGGGAGCGGGGGGAAGATCATTCTCTTCCCAATAAGGGTCGTCTTCGTCCGCAACATCACTGACAACCTGAATGTAGTCACCGTGTTGAGCGGCAAAGCGATCGACCGCTTCGCCGTCGAGGGAGAAACGCTCTGTGGCTACCTCGGCCGTGAGGGGTAGATCTTGCACGCCAGCGTCGCAGAATTGTCCTAGCTGATCTCGCAGGGTAAATATGTTGGCTCCGCCCTCTGGGTATTCGATGAGTCCACTCTGATGCAAGCCATCTAAGTCACCTTCGTAAGCAACGGTGACCGTCTCTGTGGTGGGGTAGGCCCGCGGCTGATTGAAAGGCAGGACAATCGATCCTTTTTCGGCAATATTCGGATTGATTATCAGGAGGTTATCAGGATCCGTGCGCGTAAATAGCTTGGTTCCAACGAATACTTGCGCCTCCTCAGGGTCGACAGGTCCGGTGGGCTCGAAGTCGACACCCAATAGAATAGGGTTCTTTTTACCCTCGGTTGTCAGCCGACTCATCGGTAGCTCTCGCCGGTCGTAACTCAAACGCGCATAGCCTCCCAATGAAGGAGCCCCTGTACCAATTCCTTCCGAACTTTTGATCAAAGTGCGAGAGCGAGCACGATGGGGGTCGACAGCTCGACAGCTATCTTCGTCAGAAACCGTCGGCTCTCCCGTGGCTGTCCCGTCGTCGGTGTAATAACTCAGGTCATCACGATCACCGAAACAGCCTCGAAAGTCCTCGCTCGACTTCGGATTTAAGCGCGCTGGACGTCGACAAGCCGCATCAAAATCGTCAATATCGATGACGGCAAGGCTACCGCTACCGAGAAGAGCAAATCCGAATAGGCCGCGAAGAGTGGCAGGCAAAGCACCCGATTGAGCATCACTTGCTGTGCGATATCGAGCAGGCACCGCATCCGATGGGATATTCGGGTCTGGATCGCAGCGAACTCCAATCGTACCCGTTTCGGTAATCGGATCGACATAAGGTTCGTCAAAAAGCGCAAAGGAGACATCCTTAACCGGAGCGGCAAACTCGATCCTATCGGCTGGCTCCAAAGGCATCTCCTGACTTCCGCTACGTACCAAGGGTGCACGACTCACAGCACCGGGGGTGATATCGTACACCATGATCGACGCCGCCTGCTCCCCTACTTCATCAAGAGCGTAGACGTACTGACGCCCGTCAGGGGTTTTCGGGCTCACCTCCACCTTCGAAGTCACCACCACTCGCTCTGGTGAATCAAGCGATGTGGCAAAAAGAGGGTCCAGCTCTCGTAGGGCACAGGGCTCTTGAGCATCGATGATATGGATAATGGGAGCTCCACTATCCGCAACTAATAGAGCGCCATCACGATAAGAAAAGTCTGAAGGTCGCGCTTCGTAGTCGCCCTGAATATCGTAGGTTTGAATACCACCCCAGCCGGGGCACTGGTCCACAACTAAGTCTGCGGGTATCGGCTGGGTGACAAGCTCGGGAATATTCACCTCCAGAGGAAGAGTCGCCTCAATCTTGCAAGCATCAAAGCTGCCTTGAGCTCGATTCAATAGCTCCTGGGCGTCAATCACGACAATCTCACCAAGCTGAGGTAAGGCAACGAGAAGCTTCTGACGACCTTCCACTCCCTGTTCTGTCCCTAGGTCAGCCAAGCATTCATCCCGATCTGGCGCTGAGTTGGGAACTTGTTCAACGTAAGGCGAGGAGCAACTTTCACGAACTTCGCCGGCTTCGTTGGGCGGATCTGTAAGCATGACCATCGCGCCTGGGCTCGCGGGTAAAGAGCAAGCCGGCCAAGTCGTGAGATCGCGGATCGTCTCGAACTCGCCATCTTCTTTTTCTTTTGGCTCAAAGATACAGCTCGTGGGGAGGGCAAAAATCCCTTCTCGACCAATCTCTCCGACGCCAACAAAGCTGGCGTGACCACCGGGCGTCGTAACAATGTCGACTGGCTTTTGGCCAACCCGAAGAGGCGTCACGCCCGGGTTGGAACGATCAACATCGAGTACGCCACCATCTTGGAACCCAAATTCGTTTGCTCCAGAAACTCGAATGACCGCTACTTCAGCGGAGACCGTTTGCGTCACCAAGGCATGAAGCTCATTGCCGATCACCCCCACGGTCAGGCCACCATCCTCCGTACGAGCACCCTGAGGACACTCAGCTAAGGGACGTCCGCTGCCGTCTGCTGCAACGCATAAAAATGTGGCCTCGCCGCTGCGCCGTAAGGACGAGAGGTCCGTTGGCTCGGTATTCGTCGCGCAGGCACCTGGGAAAAGCCCCAATATCCCGGCGCAGCCTGCGGCAAGCAGTGTCCACGGAGAACGAAAGCGCTTGGGGCGGGGCCAAAGAAGAAGAGAGTTCTTGATCATTGTGTAGCTCGCGGTGAAGTCGGTTTGCCAATCGTCGCCAACATCGCGCCATAGGTGCGAAAATGTCGTTGATCGAGACTAACAACACCCACATACGAATCTGTGAAGTGGCCGATATAAGCCAAGGGCTCTTGAGTGTCGAAGGTAATGCTTTGAGGGCCGCGTCCCGTAAAAATTTCAGTTTCCACTCGGCCGAGGACGGGATCGTAAATATAGATCAAAGCGGAATCAAAGCAGACAACGAAAACCCTGAGCTGCTTTTCTCCGTTTTGATCGACAATCGTGCCAAGGCGTACTTGCGAGGGCCCAGCCGTGAGAGGAATATTATTGTGAAAAGTGGGCAGATCGCCGGCCGCCACCTCTGCTGCAACTCGGTCTGTTCTGCCTATCAAAAGAGAATTAGGAGAACGATTCGCGACATATACGTCCAGAGGTACACCAGCCGCTTTTTTCAAGCATTCTTCATCACCAGCACAGGCCTCTTCTGCTTGTCGACGCCGTGAATCATCAACAGCCACGCCTCGCGAATGCTGGC
>JAKVCH010000189.1 GCA_022447485.1 Polyangiaceae bacterium
AGAGGCCAACGCCCAAGTCTCCACGGGAGAGCACCAAGAAGGGCAATCAAAGACCGCGCCAACTGCTCAGCCAACGACTGCGGCGCCAACTGCTGCGGCGCCAACTGCTGCGGCGCCAACTGCTGCGGCGCCAACTGCTGAGCCAACGACTGCGGCGCCAACAACTGCGGCGCCAACAACTGCGGCGCCAACTGCTGCGGCGCCAACGACGCCATCGCCAGATGACGAGGAGAAGAGTTCAGCCGGAGAGCCCTCTGAAAAGAAAAAGAAAAAGAAAAAGAAAAACGCATTCTATCGTTATGTAGAAAGCATTTTTGGCTACCCGGATAGCCCCCATGAGCCGCGCTTCATCGTCTACCCTGTCGTCGCCTACGCCCCCGAGACCAGCTGGGAATTCGGACTCAGCGGCCTCTACGTCTACTACGCTCGCGATAACCCCAAGAACCGCCTCAGCGAAATCAATGCCTTCGCGTTTATTACCCTCGAAGCCCAATACGGTGCGGTGACCGAGCACGCGATTTATACAGACAAGGATCAATGGTTCTTCTTAGGAAAAGAACGCTTCCAGAACTTCCCTCTCTTCTACTACGGCATCGGCCCAGGCACACCGAAAGACTACCAGGCACAGGTCGATGAAGTGTCGCTTCTTTTACGAGAACGAGTCCTCTACAAGCTCATACCCTCTCTCTATATTGGAGCTGAATTTAGCTTAGACTATCTCACCAAAGTGAAGTTCAATTGGGCCGAGGGCGTCGAACCTAACCTGCCCCGGGGTGCCGAGGGCTCCCTCAATATCGGCCTGGGAGCAGGAATCGTTTACGATAGTCGACATAACGTACTCAACACCCGTGACGGACTCTTCTCTGAATTGGCGGTCCTCCATTCTAATCCGGCCTGGGGCAGCGACTACGCTTTCACCACCGTACAGTCGGACACGCGGTTCTTCTATCCGATCAACGCCAGGGACACTCTCGCCGCGCAACTCTACGGGAACTTCACCTTTGGGGATGTTCCCTTCAACGAATTAGCAACTCTCGGTGGAGAGAGCCTGCTCCGTGGTTATTATCTCGGGCGCTTCCGAGACCGAAATTTTATTGGAACCCAAATAGAATATCGCTTCTTGCCCTTTCCATTCAAGAACCGCTTCGCTCGTCGTTTTGGTGCGGCCTTATTTGCGGCGACAGGCGCCGTCTTTCCCGAAAAATCTCTGCCGAAGTTCTCTGACTTCGTCGTAGCTGGCGGTCTAGGTCTGCGCTTCTTACTCTTCCCCGATAAAGATATTTACACGCGGGGAGACTTGGCTTTTACAAAAGAAGGCACCGCCTTTTACCTATTCATCGGCGAGGCATTTTAAGGAACTCGACACTGCAGCATGCCTCGAGCGTTCAGGCTTAACGAATAAATAGGTCTTCTTCCAAGATTTCCCCACAGTCGGAGAAGTCGAGGGTTGTCTCGATGCGAAAGTTAGAGCCGCTTGTCTGTCGTTCAGCATGAAAAAGATCGAGGGTATAAACCTGGCCTATTTCTAAATTGGCTTCCTCTGCGAAGTCATTCAATAGAATGCTCTCCGCCACTGGCCCATGCACTCCACCCAAATCGACAGCCAAGACACCATTGATGAAGACCCAAACATCATCATCGCCCCTGAAATTGAAGACTTCACCGCCCTTATACTCAAAGCGCGTGTGCAATTCTGTTGTAAAGTGAAAGCCTTCACTCTGACCATTACAACCTGTGCAAGCCTCTTGGGCATAACCGAGCTCTTTCAACGGAAAAAACTCGTTGGAGTCAAACACAAATGACTCACCTTCAGGTTCCAGCCAAAGATCAATCACGTATCCTTGATTGACACCCGGCACATTGCGATACCATTCATCAAAACTGTCTTGATTCGCAATATAGGTCCCACCGAGCCCCTCTCCAATAAACACCGGCTTCCTATCTTCCCCGATCGCGTCTGCGACAATCCCTTCAACCAGACCACTCGAGCCTGCTTGAAAGTCGGAATGACTGGCTGGAAAGTCTCGGGAGACACCGCGGAGAACATTAGCACAGGCTTCGCCTTCGCGATTGGGCACCTCAGACAGCGACCCCACCACCAGCCAACCGCCCCTGCCTGTTTCAGCTGTGGCACTGCGCGCTCCAACGAATCCTTCAGGAAGCTCTTCGAGAATCACGGGCTCGGCTGGAGGAGGAGGTGGTGGAGGAACCGATTCAGAGGTAGTGCTCGGGAGCTCAAGGCCGGACGTGACAACCGGCATAGGAGGGTCCAGCTCGTCGACTGGTTCAAGCCCATTCGGAACGCCAGGAGGAGCCGCTTCTCTATCACTCTCGGCTTGTCCTGGACTCGAACAGCCCATCAGCAAAAAGACTGTGGGGAGCGTCCAGAGAATTTGGACCGAAAAAGGAGCGACCATCTTGCCAGAGTAGCAGAGATTCAATTTCTAGCCACAGCGGAAACGCTTCGGTGCAGCGCGCGAGGAAAAGAGCGTTCCTACAGAACAGATACATCGTACGGAGCAACGCATCGCACGAAGCAAAAGACGACGGACCATGTCGCCTATGAGGAGCAACTGTAGTGAGAGATGCCACCTAGCCTTCGTTGTTCCGCTGGGCGAAGTCGGTAGTACTTTTCCTCTACCTCCTGGCTCTGTTCGTCGTAGGGCCGACTGAACACGCTCTGAAGTTCTCGAATCAGGGTGTAGTCACCGCGAGCGGCTAGTTGGTAGGCAGGAGCGACCAGCCATTCACGCCAGGTGTACTTCGGGTTGAAAAGCAACAGCCGTTCAACCAAAGCCGACAGGTCTTGAGGATTTTGTTGACAGACGCGGCCTCGCCACAACGCGAACCAAGTTTTCCACTCTTCCCAAGCTGAAGCGGATGGCTCGACAGCAAAGCTACGACGTAGTGCTAGCGGGTTCTCAGGTAAATGAGACAATTCACGAAAGAAAATTGTGAAATCAGCTTCTGATGTCTCCAATAACTTGAAAAGCGGTACAATCACCTCCCTATCAAACTTCTCTAAGCCCAATTTGGTGGCCAAGACATTTTGCACGTGATTCTGCATGGCCTCGGTAAAATTATCACGAACTTCCATCAACTGATCGTGAGCTAGGGTTCCCTGCGGGATCAGCTGACTCAGAGAACCGCAAAAAGTTGAGAAATTTGCTACGGCAGCTGCTGGCTGATTGAAGAAAGAGAAGTGCTGACCACCGCCTATCCAAGGTTGAAAGCCAAGCTCAAAGCCTTCCATGAAACCGAAGGGACCATAATCGAGCGTGAAGCCACCGAGAGCACAATTATCACTATTGAAATTGCCTTGGCAGTAGCCAACCCGCAACCAATGACCAACTAACTCGATCAGTCGCTGAGCGAATGAACGAGCAAAGGCAACCACTTGATCTGTCAACGGCGAATTTGGATCCACGTCCTCCCCGTACTCTCGCTCAATCGCGTGAGCGACAATCAAGCGTAATTCTTCTCGAGCGCCAGGATGTGCATTGTTGCGCACCCTTCGCGCGAAAAGCTCGAGCTGACCGACTCGGAGGAAAGACGGCGCCACGCGAGTCGTTATCGCCACCGGATTATCGACCATGGTATCAGGCTCAAGCGCCCAGGAGCCTTGCGAATACCAGGGGCGTCTGACTGACTCTTTGGTCGAAACGAAGAGAGTCAAAGACCGAGAGGTCGGTACCCCCAATTCATGCATGAATTCCTGAGCAAGAAACTCGCGCACGCTCGACCGTAAAACTGCGCGACCATCGGCACCTCGACAATAGGGAGTCGGCCCGCCTCCTTTGAGCTGCATCTCCCAACGCTTTCCGGTACGAGGACTCTGGACCTCAAGAACCGAGATAGCACGACCATCACCGTAGCCGTTGCCCGTTCCGAAAGGACATTGTTGGGAGTACTCCGTGCCATAAATAGAAAGAGCATAGCCAGTCGCCCAACCCACCTGCTTGAGAGGAGGTGGAGCAGCCGAAAGGTCCCCCGAGAAAATTCGACAGAACTCTTGATCTTGAATCAACTGATCGCTGAGACCAATCTCATCAAAAAGTCGCCGGCTATGGCCCACGTAGGCAGGCTCAGCCAAAGGCTTCGGCGCAACCAAAACATAATGGCCCGAGAAAACCTCTCGTGGCTCGTGATCGTTGCCGTCTGGGCGTGCCTCCGGATCTGGATTCAGTCGGGCAAGGAAAGAATAGTCTACCTGGCGCTGAAATGCTTCGAAATGAACCACTTGGCTTGGGGGCCCCGCGGGCTTTTCAAAATTATTTTGATTCATTCTCACTCCAAATCGACAACCTGCTGCCCCAGTCAACTCAGTCGCTTTTTTTAGCCTGCTTGTGCTCTTCGTCAGTTGCACCACGCTTCCAATAGCTACTGATATAGATATCTTCGCGGGGAACTTCTCGCTCCTTGACGAAATAGTCCCGCAGCTTCTTCATCGTAGAAAACTCCGCAGCACCCCAGACGCTGACTCGGCCTTCGAGCCAAGGGAGCTCACGCACTTTTTGGGGTAGCGAGGCGCTCAAAGCGTCTGACTTGAGCCAATGCACCTCAATCCCCGGAGGCGCATGAGTTTCGAACTGTTCGTCGTCTGAGTGTATTTCAAAGATGACGTAACCCTGTGCCGAGGGAGAAAGCCGACGCAGGTTCGCTAAGATTGCAGGGAAAGCGGCGCTATCGCCCACTAAGAAAAACCAATCAGCCTCGAGCGACAGCATCTTTACAGGACCTGGCCCCGTAATGAAAATTTCATCGCCAAGAGAAGACTCTTCGCCCCAGCGAGTGGCTGGACCCCCATCCCCATGGCGGACCATATCGATCGTGAGAGTCCCAGCGCTCTCGTCACTCGAAACAATCGTGTAGCTTCGCTTGATAAAGTCTGCGGGATTCACGAGAGAGGGAGATAGATTCGCTCGAACAGGAGAGTTGCTTCTGGGTAATAAAAGCTTGATATAGCCCCCCTCTTGCCCTTGAGGAAACGACTTCAACGAGTCGCTTTGAAGAACGATACGTCGGAGACTTTTACTGAAGTCGTCCTTTGCAGCGACTCGAACTTGGTAGATAGGGCGACGAGCCATGCTTTGATACTGCGTGGCTTTACCTGACCAAGCAAGACCGTTTCAAAGGAAGAACGGCATATTCAGATCAAAGGCTCCCCCCGCGCCGAGTGCGCAGACTGAAAAGCCGCAACTGGTTCAAGCCACTCGCCCTTTTTCGGTGAGCTACCGTCTTGCTCTCAGGTTGCCCTAGGGCCAAACAACAGCCACCGGGGTGTATCGGCTGGTGATCGAATCGTCGCCCAGCTGGCCATCGCCGTTGAGCCCCCAGCAGTTGACCGCGCCTGTGTCGAGAACCGAGCAGCTGTGGGAGGTGCCTATTGAGATACTGACGGCCTTGTTCGTGGAGCCGTCTATGCCGTTCACCGCCCCCGGTGTGCTGCTGCTGGTGGTCGAGTCGTTGCCCAGCTGACCGTAGGGGTTCCAACCCCAGCAGTTGGCCGCGCCCGTGTCGAGAACCGCGCAGCTGTGGGAGACTCCGGTTGAAACACTGACGGCCTTGTTCGTGGTGCCGTCAATGACCGATACGGCCACAGGCGAGGTGCTATCATATTCCGTGCCGTCGCCCAGCTGGCCATAGCCGTTGTAACCCCAGCAGTTGATCGCGCCCGTGTCGAGAACCGCGCAGCTGTGGGAGTAGCCTATTGAGATACTGGCGGCCTTTTTCGTGATGCCGTCCATGCCGTCGACAGCCACCGGTATTGTGCTTTCGGTGGTCGAGTCGTTGCCGAGCTGGCCCTCGGTGTTGCGTCCCCAGCAGTTGACCGCGCCCGTTTCGAGCACCGCGCAGCTGTGGTAGTTGCCTCCTGCGACACTGACGGCGTTGTTCGTGGTGCCATCAATGCCCGACACAGCCACCGGGGTGGTGCTGTCATTATTCGAGCCGTCGCCCAGCTGGCCGTACTCGTTGTATCCCCAGCAGTTGACCGCGCCCGTCTCGAGCACCGCGCAGCTGTGGCGCTCGCCTGCTGAGACACTGACGGCTTTTTCCGTGGTGCCGTCTATGCCCGATACGCTCACCGTGGTGTTGCTATCGCTGTTCGAGCCGTCGCCCAGCTGGCCGTACTCGTTGCGTCCCCAGCAGTTGACCGCACCCGTGTCGAGCACCTCGCAGCTGTGGTAGTAGCCTTCTGAGACTCTGACGGCCCTGCTCGTGGTGCCGTCCATGCCGTCGACAGCCACCGGTATTGTGCTTTCGGTGGTCGAGTCGTTGCCGAGCTGGCCCTCGGTGTTG
>JAKVCH010000019.1 GCA_022447485.1 Polyangiaceae bacterium
TTATCGAGAAAAGGCCGGCGAGATCCCCGGACTCTCGATGCCACGGGGGGTTCCCGCACTCCGCGCGGCCCGCGGGTTGACCATGGAGCGGATGCCGGGACAAGAATTGCTGGAGGGGGCAAAGGGCGCGCCCCAAGAAGACCGCGACCGGGTCGGCACTCAGCTCTTCGATATTTTGATCCGCGAGTTCTTTCTCTTCGGGTTAATGCAAACCGACCCCAATCCGGCCAATTATCTCTTCGACGATCAAAGCGGTGCTCTTGTTCTTTTGGACTTCGGTGCCTGTCGAGAGGTTCCGGAGCATGTGGCCTCCCTCTACCGCTCGGCTTTGCGAGGAATTGCTCTCCAGGATCGCTCTGCTCTGGAGGAGTTCCTCGATGAATTGGGAGTGCTTGAATTAGAGCAGAAGACGGTAGTGGAACCTGATTCGAAAGAGGCGAAGCAGCGAGCGCGGGCTCAGGAGCTATTTATTAATATAGCGCTGACCTCCTCTGAATGCTTTGCCCACGGCCCCTACGACTTTGGCGCATCCACCCTGCCGCAGCGCATCACGACGCTTTCCATGGAGTTTAAGGAGTTGAGAAAAGTGCTGCGCCCACCGGCGCCTGAATTCATTTTCTTTCAGCGAAAGCTGGCCGGGACATTCCTTCTCTGTCGTCAACTAGGGGCGCGCGTGGATTGCCGCGCTGTCTTCATTGAGCATGGCTTGCTCGATGAAGAGCAGGAGCTGGAATCGGCCTCGGCCTAAGCGTCGCTGCTGCTCATCACTCACCTCGGCATGGCCACCTTGGCTTCCGAAATAAAAAAAAGCGAAGGACATGCAGCTCGTCCTTCGCTTTTCTGCCAACTGAAGTTCAGTCTTAGTTAGGCGTGCCCTTGGTCCAGGGGAAGTCCGAGCAGCCGCCGGTTTCAGGGTCGGAGCTATCGGGAGCATCTGCCTCTTCGGCTGCGCACTCAGAGCTTGCGTCAAAAGGAGAGGTACACGTATAGATTGAGCCGTCCTCGTTCTCGACCCAGCTAATGCGCAACCAGGTGCAGCCGCCGAAGTTCGTTTCAGCATTACGTGCTAAAACGTAGTTCTCTTCGTTGTTCACCAAAGATAGATTGTAAACTGTGCCGAAGCTGTCGCTCCAGGTGCTGGCGGTAATCTCGAAGGTACCACCGAAGTTATCTTCGTAGGTGCCGATCAACTCGATTGTGTCGAGAGGAGCTTCCGGAGCCTCGCAGCTTGGCGCGGGAGCGCCACCAGCGCCACCTAGAGCAGGAACGTAGGCTTCGTCGGAGCAGACATCATCGGCGGTTGAGCCGCCGCTGCCGCCAGACTCGTCAGTGTCGTCACTGCAGCCGGCTGCACATGCAGCAAGAATAGAAAGAGTAGAGAATGTGATGAGAAGTTGTTTTGTATGCTTCATTTTATGGTCTCATTTCCCAGCGTCACCCCGACGCCAAGTGATGACCAAGATTCTTAGAAATTCGCTGGAGCCTGTATCTGCTCCCAGTACGAGCCCCATCGCACCCCGCAATGGTCCAAGAGATCTTTGTCGTTCTTTTGCATTGGGTCGGTCTCCTGGCTTCCGGCTCATCCTCTTGTTGGTCCTTCCCGGAATTCATTCCAGTGGTTGCTCCTCTGAGCCCAACAATCGTCCTCGGTTACAGTGGCGGGGGCCGCTTCGGATTCTCACCGATTTCCCCCCTCAAGAATTTGAGGGATACCCGATACAAATATCCTCTCGCGAGGACGGCGATGTCCGTAGCAGCCTCAGCAAGAGGGGTAAAGACTCAATTTCCCTCTCCAGCCAGGCAAGGCTTCCGCGACTCATGAAGCATCTCTCGGGGCGCTCTGACCACCTAGAGCGGAGGAATGGTTGAAAAATTTACCTTACGGTCTTGCTTTCGCGCCGACGATAGCTAACTTCCGAGCCCCTCTTGGAGAGGTGACCGAGTGGCCGATGGTACTCGCTTGCTAAGCGAGCGTAGGGCAACCTACCGCGGGTTCGAATCCCGCCCTCTCCGCAATCGATAGAATGAACTATCTTCAACAACGTCCGCCCCCTGCCGGGAGCGGACGTTCGTCGTTGAAGGAGAGTGCTTGCTGACTCAGATGGTCTGGGCGCTCGAGCCCAGCGTTGACGAGGAGGGCGCCCATAAAAAAACCCGCGTTAGCGGGTCTTTTTATTGAGAGCGGCTTCTGGTTAGCGAACCACGAGCACGCGACAGCTCTGACAAGCCGCGGGCTTATCGGGGTCGGCTTCGTCGCAGTCCTCGTTTCCAGACACCACGCCATCACCGCTGAAGCCACCTTCGAGTCGGCATTCTGTTGTGCAGGCAGAGTAGCCACCGGAATCGGGGGCGACGTTATTGTCGCCATCATCACATTCTTCGCCAAAGCCGATGATGCCGTCTCCGCATTCGGCAACGCAGTCGGAGCGGCTTGTGTTGAACCCAGAAAGGGTCAGTTTGAAGGTTGAACCAATCGCCTGCCGCTCGGCATGAAAAATCTTGATCTCGTAGACGTTCCCGGGCTCCATGCCGTAGCTCGGTGAGGAGCCGTCGAGACTGAAACTTCCGTCGAGAGCTGCATGCTTGCCGCCTAAGTCGACCGCTAACTCGCCGTTGACGAAGACCCAAACGTCGTCATCGCCAACGAATTCAAACGAGGCGCGCGTGTCTTCTTCAAATGCGAACCAATAAGCAATCTCGGTGCTGAAGCTGAAGTTGTGCAGGGGTCCAGCTCCCGTGAGGCTCATCTCTGTCTCACCCGCGCCGTCTCCGCCGTAGATTGTATCGTCAGGGTAACCGCCGGCTCCGCCCTTGGTATCCGACACGGCGGCTGTTTCTCCTCCATTGTCCTTTTTATTCGGTATCCCATCGACAGGGAAAAAGAATGGGTTGCCATCAAAATCCCGTTCCGTTCCTGTACAAGTGGCATTCGAACTCCCTGGCGCTGGACAGGGATCGTAGCAAGCCTCGCCGCTGACTTCGGGACAGAGAGATGTATCGCAGCCCGTGCCCGCGTTGCCGCACCAGGTGCCTTGACCGATTACGAAGTAATTGTCTGGGTGACGGAATTGCTCGCCATTTTCACCCCAACGGTTGACATAATTTCCTTCGTCGTTTTGGTAGAGTACAACGGTACCATTGTGTCGCGTGGAAGCTGGTGTATCCGAATACCACTCGTTCATTTTTGTCGTACAGGGGATTTGATTCGTCGTGACGGGCTTGCCGTTTGAGAGCAAGTTTTCCACCCCACCAGTGACGAGTCCCTTCGTGTCGCAGGGATCTCCCGCTTGCCCGCCAAAGTCAGAGTGGGAGTAGTCAAAGTCCCGGAAAACGGCAGGAACTCGCTGAATGCAATTCCCATTAGCATCTTTCTGGCACTCCCCTTGCGTTGCCGGGCACATATAGCCGGGCTCGACCTGGCAAGTCTCACTGCAGCCGTCGCCGCTGAGGTTATTGCCGTCGTCGCATTGCTCGTTTTGTCCCAGGACCAAACCATCGCCGCAAGCGGAAGAGCAGGCACCGCGACCATTACACTGAGGCGCAAATTGGCACTCGGCCGTACAGCCTTCCGTGAGGCTCGGCTCACACATCTCCGCGCCCTCAACCACTCCATCACCGCAGGTGGTTTGACTGCAGCTACTCGGAGAGCCCTCGCACTTCCAGCCAATCTCCAATTTGCAGTTTGAATTACAGCCATCGCCGTTGGCGCGCTCCGGACCATCGTCGCATTGCTCTGGCCAGGTTTGCTTGCCGTCACCGCAAATCGCAAATTGCTTACAAGGCTCCCCAGCTGTAGGGCAAAGGTATCCATCGTCGATGCCCAGACAGTTTGCAAAGCAGCCTCGCTCGGTGACTGCGCTTAAGTCGGCAATGCCGTGATCGCAGACTTCATCCTCGTCGAGGACGCCGTTGCCACAGCCCTCTGGCGCCGGCAGGCTGCGATTCGGGTCGCTGTCTGGCCCGGTGATGCTCGTATCGCCGATATTATTCAGTCCGCCGTTATCATTGGGCGTGTTTCCGTCGAGGCTGGGATTTCCGATATTTGAATCACTGCCTAGGGGGTTGGTGCCGCAAGCAAAGGTCAGTGCGGAGATGCCAGCAATGCCAGCGAAGAATAAGCTGAGAGATGGGGTGAGCTGCCGATGGATCATAGGAAGCTAGGGTGAATGACTGCACGGACATGTACAGGCGCAGATGCTTTTGAAAGCGTTTCCTCACGTTTTCCGTTCAAGAAGGAATGAAAAACTTCGCGCTGGGTGCGGTGACGAGCTCACGCGCTGAAGAGAAACTAGCTGAATTTTTCTTCAGGACTTGTACTCGACCTCCAGCTGGCTTTCTTCTGCCGGTACTCCGAGACGCAGGGAGTAGCCATAATGGCCGGTCCCTCGGTGCACATAGAGCCTGGAGCGTCCGCGACCCCAGAAGCCGTAGTCGGGGAGCGAGGTGAGCAAACCAACAATGGTCCAGGGTAGGCCGAGGCTCACCAAACCGAGCTGACCACCATGGGTATGCCCGCTGAAGGCGAGGTCGACTTCGTTTTCAGGCAGACACTGGAACTCGCCTGGATCGTGGAGGAGCGCCAAGCGTGGGAGCTCTGGCTGACGGGGTGCTGCCTGACAGACCTGAAGTAGCTTTTCTTGTCTGTTTCGGAAATGAAAGTCGAAGCCGATGATCTGCACTGGGCCCGCAGGCGTCTCGTGCACGAGCGCCTCGTCAATCAATAATGTTGCCCCGATCTTGGAAAGAGCGTTCTTGACGATCTCGGGCGCCTCGTGGTCGTGATTGCCCAAGCAAGCGAAGACTTTTTGATGAATGGCTTTGAGTGGCTCCAGGGCCTCGGCGAGAGCGTCTGGGCTTCCTTTGGACTCCATGGTCAGAAAGTCGCCGGTGAGGAAAACCAGGTCCGGCTCTTCCTCCACAATGCGCTGACAGATCGCGTAAAGACGACGAGTGGAAAGAAAGGGTCCGAGGTGAGGATCGGTGATTTGTGCGATCTTAAAGCTCCTCTTGCCCTGATGGCTCTTCTTGCTCTGATGATGAGTGGAGCGCGGAGAGCCTTTCTGGGCCTGACTCTTGGTTCGTTGGCGTTGTCTTTCGTAGGTGAGTCGCTGGAGAGGCTCGACCTCTGGCACATTGCCGATCTGCAGCTGGACGGACTCACGCTGAGTGCTCAGAGATTGATAGAGGCCAATTAGGCCGCAGGCATAGGGGACCCAAGGATGGGGAAGAGGTAGGTGAATGGCAGCTGCAACTGACCATGGGAGAGCAAGCAGGGTTGAGGCGAGAAACCACTGGCCAGGCCAGCTAATCATGATTCGATAAGCAGTGGTCCTCATGCGAGGGCGAATCAAAAAAAGAGAGTCGAGGTAAACGGTGAGGTGGAGCGCCAAAGCGACGCCGCCATTATCTCCTTGGCGAGGTAGAATCGGAAGAATCAACAGGGTGTAGAGACTCAGTAAAATCAGTCGCGAAAGGCCAAAGCTGCCAGAGCGCAGTAGGGCGCCACCGAGGGCTATCGCCGCGACAGCCCCCCAGGAGAGCCAGGCTAATCCAGTCATTTGGAGGTGCTAGCAGCCCGAGCCAGTCTTGGTAGGGAATTTCGCAGAAAGAGTTGGCGGTTCTTCCGACGAAAGAGTGCTTTGAGCGTCTTAGAATTTACCCACGCAGCGCCATGCTGTGGATTCCTTCAGATAACCATCCAACGTTGGAGGAAAGGTATTTTGAGGATCGATCTTCATGCACTCTCTAATTTTTTGATCTGCATACTTCTCGTCCCACAGCGCTGTATTGGTTTTGCTCCATCGATTGAGCCTGTTCCTCCACTGCTGGCTAAAGGTGGCCGTTTCCTGACTTGATGGGAGGTGAGTGGACGGCTGGAGAGAGAGGACTCATCCCTGCGCAGCAGCGAGTCAATCGCCGTATCGTGACGCTCGCCGTATTGAGCGGTGTCATCATCAGCGCAGGAGGAAACTGGCCGCTTTGAATTTCGCTGAAAGGGCACTTTTGGAGACGTTATCGCGTAATGATCTGTGAGCAGAAGCCACCGAGACAGCGGGCGCTCGGATCGCAGCAATCTGCGGCGCTGCTGCAGAACTCTCGGAGTTCGGAGCAGCTATAATCGGGAGGCTCAGCGCCGCAGACGAATTCACCGCTCTCCCCATCAGGCTGACAGAAGCCCTGACAGCATTGGTCGCCTGATTCACAGGAGTCGCCATCTTCTCGGCAAGGATCAAGAACCCAGAAGCCTCGCGAGTTGCCAGCCAGAAGCTCCTGACCTGGCAAGTAGAAGGCTGGGTAGCTTCGATCCTCGCCAATGCCTTGATTCAAGTCGATAGCTGCCACCCAAAGCTTCTTGGGCGTGATGTTCTGAATCAGGTCAACGCCGCGCGGGTCACTGCAGTAAGGCGGAATTGTCGCGACGTTGCCGTAGCGCCGTCGACTCGTGAAAATTACCCAGGCGTAGCCTCCGCTTGCCACCGGGTTGACCGTTGGTTCAAAGTTCAGTGTTGTGTCGTCTTCATGACTGGTGTCAATATTACCGACGGACGTACCGTCCGCGCTGCACGTCGTCACACCGGAAGGTGACTCCAAGGGCTCAAGATACGAATTGCCAGATTCATCGAGACCGTTTAAGCGATTCAGAACGGTCGTGTCGCCGGATGAGTTAGCGCTAGCCCAATGAATTTGAGCGCGAGCTCCTCGACGCGTGCGCAGGTCTGTATTTGAGTTGGTCTCGTTCCCGTTGTCGAATTGGCGGTTGAAAACCATCGATTCTCCGTCGGGGAGGAAGGCCGGCCATCCTGCACGATTCTGAGCGGGTTCGCTACTCAGATCCACTAAGTCAACAACGTTGGAGAACGCCAGCGTCTCCTTGTCAAAATCCATGACCGACAAGATCTGATCACTGGCCCCCATGCGCATAAAAGCGACCTTAGTGCCATCCGCAGAAAACATTGGGGTGCCGAATTCGTCTGCAACGTCGTCTAAGCCAGTCGTTTCGAGCGGAGCATCCGCTTCGGGCAGCGCATAAAGTTCACCGTTGCTCCCCATGACCATGCCGCCGTCCGGGTAGATTGCCGGAAACTCAAGAGCTGCACCAAGTAGCGTCTCAGTGAGAGTGCCGTCTGCTTGTATGGCAGTGTTGTACGAAACGGCACCATTACTTCGAGAACTGATCAGCCCAGAGCCGTTGGCGGCTACTGAGTGACACACGCGGCAATTGGATGTGTCTCCGTCGGAGCCAGCAACCAACTCAGGGGAGGTATCACCCACGCGAATGCTGAGTGTCGCGCCGCCAAATCGATTATCACCACCAACCGCTCCATTAAAGTTCTTCGCAAGATTGGTACCGTAAGAATTGTAGTAGATGGTGCCCGAAAGGCGCGCCTCTGCAACGGTCCATTTTTGCGTAATGGGGCCGTAGGCCTTGTCCTCGTGAAGCACCGTTAATGAAAGGGTCAGCTGGTCGTCTGGACCGCCCGCCGTGTTCGTTGCTTGTTCCCAGATATTCTGCGGGATCGGGTGTTGGTGAAAATTGCCCGCCGTTGTTTCTAAGATTGCAGGACGGCCGAATTTTCCAGACCAGGAGAATGTGCCCGCTTCGTTGTTGAGCTCAAGAAGAATTGCGTCAGCGTCAGCATCGTCCCATTGCCAAGCGACAAGTGGGGCCAGGATGCCTCTTGGAAAGATCGTACCTTCGTAGGGGTAGACGAACTTCAAGTTTTTGCTCGCACCATCGCTCTCTGGTGAGTCCAGTGCGCTACTTATCGCCTCATCGTCAATCGCTGTACCAAGCCCTTCGCCGCCTACGCCGCCCGGGCCACCTCCTGCTGTCAGCGCATTTTCATCGGCAGGAATTTGAGCCACCTGTCCGGGTTGCGCGAGATCGGGTCCGTTTTGCTCGCTTTCAATCTCGATAGTGACTTCAAACTGAGTTGTTTGTCCGTCTACCGTCGCGAGGACGATCACAACGCCACCGACATTTCCGGTTGGCGTGAATGTTGCGGTATCTGAAGGACCCCGGGTAATCGTCGCCGCATCGGCTCGATTCACGCTCCAGACCACGGTCACCGATTGATTCCCAGCTGATGCAGAAAGCTCGAGAGTTGGTAGGTCTTCTCCAGAGCGAACGACGAGTACTGTGTCTGTCTCTGCACTGATTTGGATGCGGCTCGAATTGCCTTCTTCACTATTTCCGTTAGCACCTGCTCCTGGGAAGTTGAGTCCAGGAGATGCTCCCGCGCCAGGTTCGAGACCTCCTCCACTGCCGCCTAGGCCGATACCTACTTCTGCTTGGTTATCGAGCAAAGGAAAGTTGGAGCATGCTGCAGCCACAGCGCTACCGAAGAGTGCGATCACTAAGAAGGAAGAACGAAGAGAAGGAGCGAACATCCGGGCAGCATACCGCTAACTGACGCAGGATCTACGATGGGCTTCATCTTGGTGATCAAAAATATCCCCTCGCTTGTCTTGCTCGCACGCCCTCGGGTCTATGTTTTATGTAGTGGCAGCGCTTTCTTGTTGCTAGCCTGCGATGAGCTTTGCTGGGCGCGCGTTCGCGGCTGACTCCGACACACAAGCCAAGAAGAAGCTTGGGAAGCGGAGATACGGGGTATTGTTGGTTCCTGATGAGCAGGCGCGCTGAGAGTCGTATCAATGAGTGTTGGTTAGTTGTCTTTCTATCAGCCCACACCTAATTTGAGCCGATGAAGTGCGGAGTGAAAATAGCCTGTGTGCTGCTTCTGTTCAGCTGTCGTCCGATCCCCTCTGTGACGACGAGCAGTGAGCAACTCAAAGAGCCGGAGTCCTCTGGGGTGGGCGGTTCAACCATGCGTCAGGCTCTTTTTGGTGGAGCAGCTCCAACCGAGACTACGGAGTCGAGTGACAGCGACGTTCGTGCTTCAACCAACGACCCAGCGAGGGCTGCAGCGCAATCGGCACGCACTTACGAGGTAAAATGCGGCGTGGCATCCGCTTGCGATAGAGAGGCCAGGAAACTCTGCCCCGGTGGTTACGAAGAGCTCTCCAGCACGGAGACAGCCAAGGCCGGCTGGCGTCCTATTTTTGCTCCAGCGGGGAGTGTTCAGGGGCCGGGACAGGCTGAGCCGGGCGCTTATAATCCGGGTGCTCCGGTGCCTCAGACTCGCTTGAAGATTCGTTGCTACTGAGCTTCACACCATTTTCCGCCCAGCAAGCCGCTGTTTTTTACCCACGGGCCGAGGTATTCCAAGAGGGAGGCCTGCAAGAAGAATTCGTCGGAGCAGATCTTGCCGCGCTCTTTCTGTTCCGGTTCACTCTGCCCTTATGTTCACGAAATTCACGATTCATCTTCGGGCAATTTTCCTCATCGTCTTCGCTACTTGCTGCGCGTCGAGCCTTGTCGGTTGTAGCGGAGAGAAAGATTCGGGTGAGGGGGCGCCCCAGGAGGACGGAAGTGAGACGGCGATGAGCCAAGGGGGGACTGACGAAGACCCTTCCGACGAGCTCGAGCAAAACGCGGTTGGCTCTGACGTACCGAGAACCGTCTGGACAGGAGCGCTTGTCACTTTCACGAAGGAGTCGGGCGCTGACCCGAACTTACCAAGTAATCAAGATCGGCTTACCGAGAGCATTGCTCTCACTCGCGGAACCCAAGGCAGTCTCTACAATGTCGAGACCGAAATGTCGGCTCAAGGGACGTCGCCTGAAGGAACCTTGTGGGCAGAAGGAACGACCGATGAGTTGGACGATTTGACGTTTGAAACGTTGAAAGCTGCTGCCAACAACAAGATGAATGAGATCCCAGGAAAGACCTTCGTCCTCCATCTAGTCGCCGAAAATATCTACCTGAACGTCACGTTCCTTTCATGGAAGTCTGGACAGTCTGGCGGCGGTTTTAGCTACGAAAGAAGCTCTGCCGACTGAGTTGGGGAGAGAGCCAAGCTGACTCATCCCCCATTTCGAATGGCTGATAAACAGATTCAGAATCTACCGACTGACCTCGTGCGCGACTTTGTCTCTTAGGCGGCACTCAGGCTTCTTAGGCGGCCCTCGGGCTTCTTCGGCTCTGAGCCGCGCGACGAAGTTTGCACTTACGTCGATGTATGGCGCTCCCGAGAGGATTCGAACCTCTGACCTTCGGCTTAGGAAGCCGCTGCTCTATCCAGCTGAGCTACGGGAGCGTTCTGGCTTATTTCCAGGACTGGCCAGATCGCATGCTGATCGGTGAATGACAATTCCGAAAGCGCCTCAGGTCTGAAATACTTCTGAGATTGTACGTACCTGGCTCCTCCGGCGCGATGACAAGATGGGGCTTCTCACGTTTTTGAGGACTCAATCTTCATTTGCTTCTTCTGTGACGTGCGTGTGACAGAAAAGTGTCCTGAAATAAAACATCGTAAATTACCGAATTTATTAACTTAAATAATATTGGCCCCTCCTGGTGATGACAAAAATTAGCTTCAATGACTTTTTAGTGCCATCATTGTGTCGTTCATGTGACAGAGCAACTCTTCGACTTCGAATTGCTGACCACCGCGGTTGCGAATGACGGAAGTAAAATGATGACCAGCCAAACAATCAAGACAGCAGAACTTTCCCACCCCGACAACCGAGAGGATGTCCAAGAGTGGAAGCCTCGTCACGGCGTTTTCAATTCTCTGGCCGTCATGGCGTTGATTTTCGCCGTGATCGGTTTGACAGCGACATTGGCTGTTTCTCGTTACAACGAGGTCCACGCCTCTCAGACGAGTAGCTTTCTCGGTTGAAGTTCGGCCCGTGTCGAGCGGGAGCCGAGTTGGTCCACATTCACTCGAGCTCGCGAGTCAAGGGGCGACCTGATGCCAACTGGTCGACCGTCTTCTTGGCACGACATCCCTGGTGGGTCTCAGGGTAAGGCCTAAGTTGGTCTACCTCAAAAGACGGTGACGGTTTCTGAGACTTGTCGGAGGCTGGAATTGATTGCGTCCTGCCAGGGTGTGGCTTACGACACGCCGAGAGCCCTCGGGTTTTCGGAGTCAATCATGTCTTGGAATATTGATAAGAGTCGATCAAATTTAGAATTTGCTGTGAAGCATATGGTCATCTCGACCGTGCGTGGAGTCTTCTCGGATTATGATGCCGAGATACTGCTCGATGATAGTCAACTTGAGCAAGCCTCTGTTGTTGCGCGTGTGCGAACGGCGAGCGTGAGCACCAAGGATGCCACGCGAGACGAATACCTCGTGAGCCCAGAGTTTTTTGATCCGCAGACCTTCCCGGAGATGCTGTTTCGAAGCACAGGGGTCCGCGTTCGAGGGAAACGAATCACCTTGATTGGTGACCTGACGATTCGTGATTGCACACGCTCCATCACTCTCTCTGGCAACTGGAACTCTCAAGGAGGCGGGATGAATTGTCGGCTCCAATTCTCTTTTAGTGGAGAGATTGAGCGGGAAGCTTTTGGACTCGTTTTTAACAGCGCGGTAGAAACAGTCAGCGTAGTTGTCGGTAAGAAGATCAAGCTGAACGTAGAGATTCTTCTGGTCGAAAGTTGATCGCTCTTAGTGCTCGTCGGATGCTCGTGGAAGAGTCTCGCGTCATCATTTGTTGACTTTTCGAGCTTGTATCGAGCTTGGAGCTGTTCACCGGTCGCGCTGCTGCATCAGCAGTTGCCGTGACCGTGCCGCGGAAATATCTTTCCGGGATTCATCACGCCATGTGGGTCGAACGCCTTTTTGAGCCTCTCTTGCAGGGCAATCAAGGCTGGCGGTTGCTCGAAGGTCAGGTAGGGAGCTTTAAGCAAACCAATACCGTGTTCGCCACTTAGTGTGCCTCCGAGGTCGATTGTGGCGCGAAAGAGTTCAATGATCGATTGATCGACTCGCTTCTTCTCTTCGTCGGTATCCCAAAGGAAGTTCACGTGGAGATTGCCGTCGCCAGCGTGACCGTAGGCGAGTGCATCGATGAAATTTCGCTCGCCGATCGCCCTGACTTCGTCGAGGATCAAGCCTAACTTTTGGCGAGGCACGACAACGTCTTCGCTGACCTTATGTGCTGCTCGTTTTCTCACGGAGCGACTCATCGCCTTGCGGGACGCCCAAATGCGGTCTCGGGCGCTTCCAGTTTGGGCAACTTCTACTTCGATAGCTCGACAGCGACGACAAATCGTATCGATTCTTTCGGCCTCCAAGAGGCAAGTTCCTCGGGACCGTCGACTTCAATGATCAGTAGAGCACCTGCTTCTTTTCGAATCGGGTTGCCGTCTTCGCGTATGATTGCGACAGTTTTTTCATCGAGAAACTCCAGACAACGTGGTAGGAGTTGAGCTTCCGTCATCTCCTCGACGGCAAGGGATGCGTCTGTCATCGCATGAAATGCCACGAGTAGAGTCATGATCGTCTGCGGACGAGGAATCAGCTTCAGGGTGATTTGCCCAAACGCCGCCAAGGTACCCTCACTGCCGACGCGTAGAGCTGTGGTGTCGTAGCCAGTGACTCCCTTGTGTGTTCTTCGTCCTAAAAAGACCACCTCGCCACCAGGCAGAACTGTTTCGACTCCCAAGACGTAGTCTCGGGTGGCGCCATACTTGAAGGCTCGCGGACCAGCCGCATTTTACTCCAGGTTACCAGCCAAGCAGCAAAGGTCAGCTGAATTGGGGTCGGGTGGATAGAACCAGCCTTCTTTTTCGACAAGAAAGTGGAGTTCGGCGAGGTTCATGCCTGGCTCCACCACGCACACGCCCTCCTTCCGGTCAAAGTCGACCATTTGATTCATTTGATGACAGGCCAGCACCAATCCGCCTTCGATGGGCACAGCGCCTCTGGTACGACCTGATCCTCCAGCGCGTGGAGTAATCGGAACTCTGTCCTCGTCTGCTATTTTCAGAGCAAGGCTCATATCGTCTCTGGATTCACAGAGTACGACTCCGTCGAGTTCTGGAGCTAAGATTCGAGAGTCATCGCTACGATACTCCTCACAACTCTCTTGAGACGTCATAAAACGACTTCCCAGTTTTTCGAAGAGTTTGATCTTGGCAATCTCGCGTTTCGTTTATTCCTTTTGAGCTTGGAATACCGTCTTGCGGTAGTGAGCGAGCTCGGCGATAGATTGTTGAATATCGAAAAGAGCATCGTGCTGCTTATCGCGGGGTTTATCGTAGATGACCGCGTCGCCGTACCAGCGACTGGCAATTTCTTTGATGCTTGTGACATCAATCATGCGGTAATGAAGAAACCCTGCGAGAGCAGGCATATATTGGTCAATGAACTTACGGTCTGAGTGAATCGTATTGCCACAAAGTAGCGGGCGATAAGAACACCAGCTTGTGATACGGCGCAGCATTTCTTGTTCTGCTCGGCCGGTATCGACGCCCGACTTTCTAACCCTTTCCAGCAGGCCATTATTTTCATGCATCTCCCGCACGAAGGGGACCATATCGGCCAACGCTGACTCGGGCTGCCAAATATCAACCATCCAAGAGTCAAGGATTTCCAGCGCCGGGTTCGTGATAATGAGGGCTGCCTGAAGAATCACATCCTTCTGGGGATCTAAACCGGTCATTTCCAGGTCGATCCAGACGAGATTTTCGGGGTGCGGCGAGGGCGCTTTTTTTTCTTCGCCCTTCTGCCCTTTGTCCATGCTGTGTTGGTCTTTCGCCATCATGGCCGGAGCTTAGGTCTCTTCGCCGGAGAGATCGACCCGTCGCTGTGCTTATCGACCTTTCGGCAATTCGATCTTTGGTTTTTGCGGATGCCGCCGATAAAGAACGAGCGTTTTGCCGATTATTTGAGCGGTCTGGGTGCCCAGCGTGGCTTCGAGCTCTGTAGCGATAGTGCGAGCGTCCACGGGACATTCCGAGCCGATACGCACCTTGATCAACTCGTGGGAGAGAATTTGTGCTTCGATTTGCTCTTGGACGCCATCGCCTAGGGCATTTTTTCCGATTTGGACCACGGGCTTCAACGAGTGGGCAAGGGCCCGCAAATGTCGTGATTGCTTTCCTGTGAGCGATGTGGCCATTTTCAGCCTCCTAGCAGTTCGCGAAGGGAGGGCAACTCTTTGCGTGGTGACGCTGGCGGGGGAGTCAGGCAATGAGCTCGCTTTTCGCAAGGGAGTGCCACCATTTTTGCAATTCTGCAGGAAGTGGTGAGCTGAAGCTCTGCAGCTGCCCGTCCAAGTCGGTGAACGCTAATTCATGAGCGTGCAGGGCTAAGCGACCTGGTCGGGGCAGGCCTGTGAGGCAGCGGCGTTGTTGTTGGCGACCATACTTAGAGTCACCGGCAACAGGAGCCTGCAGTAGCTCCGCGTGTTGACGAATCTGATGGGTACGTCCTGTTTCGAGTCGAGCTTCTACCAGTACGGGGGCGTCTTTACCCGGATGCTTCTCTACGACTCGAAAATGGGTCCTTGCCTCTTGACCAGTCAAGGGTTGGTCGCAGCTGAGTTGCTCGGGGATGGCGCCACAAAGAACCGCGAGGTAGCGTCGATTGAGCTCCTTGCGCTGCAAGCCCTCCGAGAAGTGTCGTGCCGCTGCCTTTGTTTTAGCAATCAGCATCAGCCCGCTCGTCGGACGATCGAGACGGTGCACGAGAAAGAGTTGAGTTGGATTCTGTTTTGCCTCTGTGAGCTCTCGCTGCAGGCCGAGATAGTGCAGAACATCCCGTTGATCAGACTCGGGAGTGGGCGCGCTAAAGAGCCCACTGGGCTTGTCGATAATGAGCCAGTCAGGTGTCTCCGCAACCACGGGTAGCTGCGGAACGCTATCGCTTTCGGCTTTCTCTGTGGTTGTCTTCAGTAAATGAACCTGGACCTTTTGGCCGGCGAAGACTTTCTTACTCGCAATTTTTACGCGCTTTCGGTTCACAAAAACTCCTCCTTCGGCCTGGGCTTTGCGAAAGCGGGAACGAGAAATTTCTGGAAGCATTGCTGGCACGGCTTGGTCAATTCGTTGACCAGCGTGCGCCTCATCGATTGTGACCGAGAACTGCGCCATGCCTTTCTTTATCATGAAATGACTGGTCATTCTTTGGTTGGCGTTTTTATTGGTAGCGCTGCCAATTTGAGTGCGAAGAAATAGTGAGCTGAAGTGGAGTTCTACTAATGATGAAGGGATCCTGTGGGAACGAAAGACGATCAAGAAGAGCAAAAGACTGCTATCTTCCCAGCTTGCAACCGTTCAAATTTGTCTCAGGCGCGGCGCGCCCCGGATGGAGAATATAGATTTGTCTTTCTTTAGCTTTCCTCAATGTAGTCTCACGATTCTATCATCAACCATTCTCTGCGGAGGATTTATCGGCTGCGGCCCCACACCGATTGAAGAATCAGAAATCGAAGGAGGCACCACCGAAATTAATGATGGCAACCTCGGGGGACTCGGCGATTCACAAGGAGGGATCAACGGGTCATTCGGAGGCGGAGTTGTCAATGGTGCCACGGCAGCAGATTGGCCTGGGGCAGCGAGTCCCGATTACGCGCCAGATGCGCCTGCGGGAATCGAGGGGCTGTTTGCAGGCGTGTCTGCTGGTGCAGGCTGCGTGACTGAGCCGCAAGATGGCACGATTTTGCCGCGTAATTGGCTACGGCCTCGCTTTAAAATGAGTGGAACGGTTGCTGGCTACATGGTTGTTCTTTCTTCGAGTGCGATGGATAACGACTTGGTGGGCTACGGCGGGCCGAGTGGCTACAAGTTAAAGGCAGAATATTGGGCGGGTATTGCGAGTCGAGCTGTCAGCCAGCCGGTGCAAGTGACAGCTACTATTCGCGCAACCGATGGGGTGAACTTCTCCGAGGCTGTTTCGAACTTCTTTATCGCTCCATCCGATGCGGGGGGAGCCCTGGTCTATTGGGCTTCTCAGCAGTCCCAAGATAATGTTGCAGCGTCGTGGCTGGAGGGCTTCACGGTCGGCGAGGAAAGTGCGGCGGTTGTGCTGACGCCGACAGATGTCCAAGAGGGTGATATTTACGAGGAAACGGGGGCCATCAAGGCAAATGCCGCGACCGATTGGAGGGATGCATCTGGGGCGGAAGCGGGAAAGCCAAGCTGCATTGGGTGTCATACTTCGACACCAGATGGCGCTGCTGTAGCCTTCAATGATGGTTGGCCGTGGGCTGGTCTGACGGCTTCGATTCAGGCTGAGACAAAGGGCGCGCGGGCGACTGGGGTAACCGAGGCTGGCGCTCGGCTGTTGAAGACACCCTTTATCGGAACGATTGCTTTTTCTCAGGCTCATTGGGCTGAGGGGAATCGAAAGGCTATCTCTACATTTACTCCTTGGATGAATGGTCCTTACGAAGGCGGACGCAGCATTTCTGATGCAGCAGATCTAATCTGGATCGACCTAGAAGCACCGGGAGATGGTGTTTTGTGCACCGACCCCAATGGCGCGATCACGGGCCAACAGGGCTCGGGCTGGGATTATATCAGCCGCGATGGCGATCCAGGTGCTGCCGTGAATCCCGTTTGGAGTAATAGTGGCTCATTGATCGCCTACGCATCTGCGCAGCGCGTTGCAGGAGGACACGTTGGCGGTATCGAGGGAACGACTGTTCCCAAGACTCCCGACACG